>DVHR01000085.1 GCA_018711925.1 Candidatus Coprenecus pullicola | reverse complement strand
CTCTTTGGGTCTCCAGATGTTTGTTCCCGCCCATATCGGCATCAGCTATCTGATCACGTTCTTCGATGCTGATATAGATAGGAGTGCCGTAAATCTGTGATCCTATAGAGAAGCGGCGGAAAGGATCGTTTGCGGTAATTTCCTGGTCCAGGCACCAGTTGTAGAATGCACGGAACATCTTCATTATTCCGTTGATGTGGTTTTCGCCTCTCTCGGAAGGGTAGCGGCTTTCCGGTACTAAAGTATAAAGACTGGCGTATTTGGCAATTGGGGCTCTTTTGCCATCCTTGTCAATACGGAACAACTTGTGTTCATTTCTGAGAAAGTCTCGGAACTCATTGAGATCTGATGCTTCAAGGGTATCAAGTTCAAGATCTTTCTTCCTGTACAGTTCCCACCTGGCCAGAAGTCTCTGCAATACGTGATAGTGCTTTGTTCTTGCTTTCGAGAAATCCTTAGTGTCCAAAAACTTCTGGAATGCTCCGAAGAAAGTCTCTTTCTCTTTTTTGATCTTCGCCTCGTATTTCTCCGGAGACATAAAGCGGTCAACTATATCCTGAAACCAGGTCTGAGTTAGTAATGCTGCATCGATGCTCTGTTCTGAGACAATAATGTGATTTTTCAGTTTATCCAGCTTGCCTTGCTGGATATAGGCATCTTTCACTTCCGGAGTCAATTTCCGCGCTTTGATTTCGATTTCTCCTTTCTTGACATTCATGAATTTGGGTTGTATCCAAATACGGGAATGTGCCCGGCGGTTTCCTACCTTCCTGTTCTGGAGGCGTAACAGAATCTCCGATTTACCTGTTACTTTATCGGTTTTAGCCGACAATGTACATACTATTTTTGCCATAACTTTTAATGCAGTTGGTATTATTTGCGACCTTTCCAACCTGCATTACAAAGATACGAAATATAATACGAAGTGTAGCCAAAAATACATATTTTTGGCTACATATTTGATTCGCAAAGATTTTTGGCAGCACTTAACGTTCCGTTTGTTATGTTATATAACTATCTAATAATCAATAATTATATTTTTATACCAGTGACACAACTTGTGCTTTTAAGTACCATTGAAAGTACCATTTTGGACTCCCAACCGGATTATCGAGATTTAAAATAGTTGATAATCTCTATTTAGTCGCTCCTTACGAAGCGTATTTTATCAAGCCTGTAGTAGTGAGGCAGTTGTCCGAATCATTTGCGAGGCCCAGTTTCCAAAGGCACAATAAAGCCCTGCGGGGCTTGTCGGCAAGCTCTCTCATAAGCTTCTTGAGGCTCCACGTTGCCCTCCAGGAGCTCATCGAAGTAGTTGCCGCCGCCGGCGCGTTTCAGAAGGTCGTCGTTCATGGCAAAGCCTTTGACAAGGTACTCGCGCAGTATCTGTGTGGCCCAGATCCGGAACTGCACTCCCCGGTGGGAATTGACCCTGTAGCCGACACTGATGATTACATCAAGGTTGTAGTATGCCACATTGTAGTTTTTTCCGTCAGCTGCAGTTGTTGCAAAAAATGCAACAACTGAATCCTGATTCAGCTCCCCCGATTCAAAGACAGGATGTGCCTTGAAATGGTAGACTTGTTGCGCTGGAACAGTTCGGCCATCTGGTCTGCGGTAAGCCACACCGTATCACCGGAGAGTGTGACATCTATCCTGCTTTGTCCGTCTTCGGTCTGATAGAGTATAATGTTTCCTTGCGGTGTTCCGTCGGTCATGGTTTGCATGTTTTCGTTCAATTAAATAACAAATGTAGGAAAAATCTCTTTACCTGTGTGAGACTACATCGGTCGGCTTTCACTTAAGACTTCAAGGCCGAGTTCTCGTCTATGAGCAGGCGCAGTTCGGGGCATTTTGCGGTCAGGAATGCGACTGCCGGTGCTGTTACGGGTGTTTCTTCCGTTCCGTCTGTTTCAGGTGAAACGCGGGTATAGCATTTCCGGATTGACGGTAGGATATAATCCAGTCTGCTATGTCTGCGTTGGACGGCAGGGTTCCGTTTGCTGCAGCATATCTGATGAGGGCGGTCTTTTCGGACTCGACAAGCATCACCTTGTTGTCGGGATATCTGGACAGGAGTGTTCTCCGAACAGGCATTGGGACAGAGTCCAGTCTGCGGGGAGCAGTTTTCGCTGCTTGAGGATGGAGTGAACCCAGTTTACTTTGCCGGGTGCGGTGGGGTCTTTGATACGGTGTCCGGTAGCCGGGTCGTGCTGGCCGGAAGAGGCATGACCAGAACAGATCATCAAACTAGTAAGGTTAGGCACTCACTCTGAACTGTTCAGGTAAGATGTTCATGCAACATTATAGGTTTTGCCGTCAGCAGCAGTTGTTGCAATACACAAACAGAGGCGGACCGACCGGCGGCCGCCCCTGTGTTTTCCGGTAAGGCAGGGATACTTAGAGCAGACTCTTGCATTCGCCTATCTCGGCATCTTCAGCCGTGTACTTTTCAAGACTGCCGCTCTTGGCCTGTATGCAGATATAGGTCATCGGCCCGGCAGAGGTGCATTTGAGGTTGCGGAAGCATCCAGGGGAGACGCGCACCACTGACCCTTCGGCGATGTCGAAAACATCATCATTTACCTGAAATTTTCCGGCACCTGAGAGGATGATATAGTTCTCCTCGTTGGCCTTGTGGCTGTGGAAGAACGGCACTGCGGCTCCGGACGGCAACGAGCCGCAGGAAAATGTAAGTCATTGCTTGATGATAATCAAGAGGTTACAAGACGGTAAGTATCTTACGCCATGGTAACTTTTGCTGGAAATGAGGCGGTTGGAGATTGAAAAAATTTGCCTGTAGGTGGACTGTCATACAGCCTTTCCCATCTGATATGCCGCTTCCACTTCCGCATGCCCCTTTATGTCTCCTGGAGCATTCACGCCCCCGGCGAAAACGGACCCTGCCAACCGCGCGTTCTCAAAGCACTCGATCCATCCTCCGAGTCCGGTAACTGCGCGTTCCGGAGTCTGAGGGTCCTCTTCGGCCGCAGAGCTGAGAAAATAAATGTCCCTGAAATGATAATCCGTGGTATACAGCGGATTGGCACGGTCGAGAAGGGTCTTCAACTGACCGCTCATCCCGTAATAGTAAATGGGGGTTGCAAAAGCGATGACATCCGCCGCATACATTTTATCCACGATGGCAGGCGCATCGTCAGCGATAACGCATTTCTGAGTTTTCTGGCAGGCCAGGCAGCCAGTGCAGAAATGCAGGTTCTTTCCTTTCAATGTGATGGATTCCACTTCATTGCCGGCCTCTGCCGCACCTTTGGCAAAGGCTTCGGCCAGTGCGTCAGAATTACTGTCGTGACGCAGGCTTGATAATATTACCAGTATCTTTTTCATACTGCAAAAATAGCGCTTTATGACTGTGAACGGATACCTGTTTTACTGAGGAAGGTGAAGGTTTTACGGATAATCACTTTATTTGTTATTTTTGCAACAAGAAATCCAATTGTGTAAAATGAGAAAAGCCAGTAGGGAAATGCCCGCGGAATGGGCTCTGGAGGTCATGCGTAAGGCCCCGTACATCACAGTAAGTTTCACCCGGAAAGACGGTACTGCCTATGGTCTTCCTCTGTCGCTGGCTTCAGCCGGAGAGGACGGGCGGGTATGGTATTTTCACTGCGCCCAGGAAGGGGAGAAGCTCGAGGCGATTGCAGCGCATCCTGAAGTCTGTCTCTCTGCGGTAAGCAAATGCTCTCCGACCGTAGGGCCCAAGGACGGCTCATTCACCCTCCAGTACCATTCTGCTGTCGCTTTCGGAAGGGCGGAAACAGTAAAGGACGAAGCCGAGAAAATCCATGCTCTACGTCTCATCTGCGAACGTTTTCTGCCCCGGCACATGGACGCATTCGACGAGTCGGTCCGCCGCAGCCTGCACCGCACTGCCGTGGTCCGCATTACCCTTACCGCACCGCCTACAGGCAAACGCAAACAGTACGACAGGGAAGGGGAGGAGATGAAGTACGGGCGGACGGAATGACGATTCACACAGGAAAGCTACAGCAGTTTCTCATATGCCATGCGCTCACCTGCCTCATACCGGATACGGCCGCAGTAGGTAAAGCCGAGGCGAGAGAAGACGCGCTGCATGTAGAAGTTGTCGTAGTTGGTGTCGACCTTGAAGCTGCGGATGCCGCGGGAGATGGCTAAGTCGCAGACTGCCTGCATGTAGCGGACGGCCATGCCCTGACGTTTCCAGCGGTCGGCGACCGCCAGCCGGTGCAGTACCACGTAGGGCTGTCCACTCAGCCATTTCCCGTCCCGCAGACCGTCATACGCAGGTTCTCCGTCGAAGACTACCGCCCCGTAGGCTATGATGTCCGGCTCCGGCTGTGTACTGCAGTTGTCCGGCACGAGCACATATCCCCAGCCGCGCCGCACGTCGTTCTCCAATATCGGCACAGTAGGGTAGTTCTCGTCCCACTGGTGCTTGCCCTCGCGGTACATCTGGGCCTTGGCCTGCAGGATGATTTCCCAGATGGCCGGAATCTCTTCTGCGGCAGCCTTTCTGAGTCTGTATTGACCTGTTTCCATGTCTGTTATTTCATGAACACGAAGTACACTGCGAGGATAAGGCAGACGAAGGCGGCGATATGGTTCCAGTGGAAGGTCTGGCCTCTGAATACCAATATGGTAAAGGCGGTGAATACGGTCAGGGAGACGACTTCCTGGATTACCTTGAGTTGAACGAGGTTGAATGGACCGCCGTTGTCCACAAAGCCTATGCGGTTGGCGGGCACCTGGAAGGAGTACTCGAAGAGGGCGATGCCCCATGAGAAAAGAACGACCGCAAAGAGCGGCCAGTTGTCAATAAGTTTCATCTCCTGCAGCTTTAGGTGTCCATACCATGCAATAGTCATGAAGATATTGGACACCACCAGCAGCAGGACAGTATAAAGACCTGTCATATAATGTATATGGTAAAACTAGTCGATGAACCTTACTTTGGAGGCATCGCGGTCCTTGGCCGCAGGAGTCTCGGCGGGATAGCCGAATCCGATGCAGTAGAGCAGCTCGTAGCCCTCGGAGAAGCCCAGACGTTTCAGATAGTCAGCAGCCTCAGGCGAGTTCATGAACCTGACCGGTCCGCCCAGGCAGCAGGAGCCGATGCCCATGGACCAGGCCGAGAGTATCATGTTCTCTCCGAGCAGGCCGCAATCGATGGCCGACATGTCGTATGACGGATCATGGGCGATGAACACCACTGTGGGCGCATTGCGGAACATGTTCTTGAAGGAAGGATCCTCGGCTGCACGGGGATTGGACTTGACGTAGAGTTCTGTAATGCCGTTGATGAACTCGGGGGAGTCCACCACGCGGATTTCCCACGACTGGCGGTTCATGCCGTTCGGGGCGTTGATGCCGCACTCGAGTATCGTCTTCATGGTGTCGCGGCCCACGGCGGCGGGCTGATACTGACGCACGCTACGGCGGGTCATAATGGTCTCGATCACAATGTCGGATGCACTCTTGGCGGAAGTTGTGCCCTCACTCCCGGCACCGCTCCCGCAGGAACTCAGGACTGCCGCGCATATCAGGACAGCGGCGGATATCTTAAAAAGTCTCATATATTGTATTTTTTAAGTGAAATTCAGGACGGCTATGCGAACAGCCCTTCAATCTCCCGGATAATCTTCTCCCGGTCCTCCGAAGGAGAGATGACCAGCGAGGGCTTGAGCATGTGTACCTTGCAGTCTTTCTTGAAATGGAGCTCCCCACCGCCTGTGATATTGAGCATTATCACATCGTCACGGCCTACGGTGCCGGCATTGACGGCCTGCACCAGACCGGCCAGGGCGGCTCCTGAGGCGGAATAGATATCCACACCTTCCAGTTCCTTGAACATGGCCGTGCAATGGCGGATTTCGGCATTCGTCACGGCATACATCTCTCCTTGGGTATCTTTCATGCAGTCGTACACGCCTCCGGCAATGGAGTATGGCGGTTTGCGGTTGGACAACACCTTCGCATCTATCATAGCCGCTTTCTGACGGGCATCGTTGTCATCGAAAGGCAGCAGGTCTCTCTGTCCGGCCTTCCAGGCATCGTACATAGGCACGAAGGGGATGTTCTGCACCGTATGGAGCTTCATCCTGGCAGAACCGAAACGTCCGTCCTCAAGCAGTCTCAGATTGGCCTCATGGGCTGCTATGGCACCGGTTCCGCTTCCTATCGCCTGGAAATATGCATCGGGAATCCGGCCTATCTCCACAGTGGCCGAAAGCACTGTAGTACCCATACCGTCGCGGCGGGCCACATTCTTGGCACCTCCCTCGTCGATGAACATTCCGGAGCTGCAGGCGATCTGCGAGATGGCGATGGCGTCGAAATAGTCGCTGCCTGCCGGAGCGCAGACGAGTTTCACGCAGTCCTTGATCGGTTTCTCGAACCAGAGGGCATCGATATTGTCCTCCGGTACGCAGAGCAGCAGGGGAATGTCATTCTCCGAGCAGACCTTGGCGAAAGCCCTGGCAGTGTTGCCGGCGGAGGCCACTGTGAGAATCTGCCGGCAGTCAGCCATAAATCGTCCGCAGACAGAATAGGCTTCGGTCTCCTTGAACGAGCAGGTCTTCATCAGCGCCCCGCGTCCCGGCCAGTAGCCGGAAAATGCAATGTAGAGGTTACCCAGGCCAAGGTGACGGGCCAGGCCCTCGCTCCTGTATGTCACGGTAGTAGCAGAGTCCTGCAGCAGACGGTGCACGGGAAGCCAGTCAGCGAAGCGGTAGAAGCCCCAGTCGCTGCCCTTGACATCTATCTGTTTCTTCTGATATACAGCGCGCACCAGCGATGGCTTCGGCGACTCAGGGTCAGCCAGCATCCAGCCGCTGTCCGGGAATATCCGTCCGGTTGCTACATTCATCAGTGAGTACACTGTAGGAGTAAAATTCTTCATGACGTTATGTCGTTAATTTGTTATTGATTCATATTGTTGGCGACTACCTCGGCAAAATCACTCACCTTTCTGGGCGAATAGGGAGAGAAGGTCTTCAGGCACAAAGGGCAGGCGGTGACAATTCTCTCCGGCGAAGCATACATCAAGTTCTCCAGAGACTTCAAGGTAATGTCCTTGCGGTCGTCATAGGACAATGTCAGGGAACCCAGCGATCCGCCGCAGCAGATGCTCTCGTCGTGGTGTTTCTCCGCCTCCACCAGTTCTCCTACGGCACCGAGCACCCTCCGGGGCTCCTTGTACACCTTGCAGCCGCGTCCCAGCTCGCAGGGATCATGGTAAACAAGTTTTTCACCTGAATTTCTGAGCGTTATCTTGCCACGCCGCACGAGCTCGTCAAAATATTCGGTATAATGCACGATCCGGATGCCTTTCAAGTCGTAATTCTCCCGGAACACCTTGTAGCAGATTGGGCAGGAAAGAAGCAGTACGGTAGCTCCGCTCTGCCGTATAAGTTCGGTATTGCTCCGGATCATCTCCCCGGCACGCTCGTCCCTTCCGGCCAGTATCAGCGGCCGTCCGCAGCAGATGCCGCCGTCCCGGTCCATGAACTCCCAGTTCACTCCTGCCCGGTCGAGTACTGTACCGACGGCTTTGGAAATAACCGGTGTCAATTGGGTCATGCAGCCGGCATAATACAGGATTTTCTCCTGTCCCGCAGCTGGTTCTGCAGACGATGGGGATGTGGCGGCGCTTTCGGGCAGACTGTAGGTGGAGAAATAGCCGTAATCTGCGGGAGCAGGGGCTGCTTTCAGACCCCGAAGGCTGCGCTTGATGTTGCAGGAGTCGACCCCGACGGGGCATACCGACACGCACTTGCCGCACATCAGGCATTTGTCCGCGCTCTCCTCGCAGCGGGCCCAGTTGCGGCGTCTGAGCAGACGGTTGAAGTACACCGTGGCATAGCGCAGGTTCTTCTTCTGTCCCATCATCGGACATGCGTCAATGCACATTCCGCAGTTGGAGCATGAGTATATCTGGGCGATGGAGTAGCCTTTGCGAGGATGGGTGACTTTGATGCCGGCATTGCGCAGGACTATCAGGAAGGCCTCCGTAGGGATATGCATGTACCGGGTGAACGGCAGCAGCACAAAGAAGGTGCCGAGGAGGGTAGAGTAGGCCCACCAGGTCGGCAGGATGTGGTAGGTATTGGTCAGGAAGTTGCTGAAGAGCCAATACATAGGGCGGGTGAGGAAACTGCCTCCGGCAATACCGGCGGTAAAACTTTCAGCCAGCAGTCTCACCGGGAAAATAGCCCATAGGCAGTACATTGCAATCCTGTCCGGAAACTGGTTGTTTGTAGTTCTTCTCATGCCGAATATCCTGGAGCGGATACGCTTGAACATGGCCAGAAATACGCCGCTGAGTACGATCAGTAGAAAGAAGTCCATCAGGAAGAAGAAGAATGAGCCTCCGATGGTATGGTCTGTTTCCATGACGAAAAAACGGAAGAATACCGGATAGTAGAAAGTGGACAGTCTGTCCGGTACAAACATCCATGTCTCAATATGTCCGAGGACAATAAGCATGAACCATCCGAAGGCGATGCTGGAGTGCATGTAGCCCAACAGCGGCTTGCGCTTCCATATCTTGGTGTGGAGCAGGACATCGCAGATGATGTCCTTGAGGTTGATTATCCAGAGCTTGGGGTTGATCAGGGAGAGGAAGAACTTTTTGCGGTCCTGGGCGGGCAGCTGGGCTATGACCCGTATTATCCCGATAGCCAGATAGATGAGTATGAAACTCATGCCTATCACGAAGGGGAGTACGAAATCGTTGTATCCTGATATGAACCTATCTTTCACTTCTTTTGGTAGATTTTAGTTACACTTAGTATCAGATGTCTGGTGTTGATGCCGCGGGGGCAGACTATCAGGCATTTGCCGCAGAGCATACAGTGGGAGACCATCCTGAGGGCCTCGTCCTCGCGCCCGCGTCCGAGCAGCAGGATCACCCTCCTTAGATTCATGTCGCTGTGTCCGGCGGTCGGGCAGGAGGCCGCACATGAACCGCAGGCCATGCACTTCAGCACGTCCGGCTCCTCGCGGGCAAGTTCCTCGAACCTGGTCCTGTCGAACTTGTCCAGATTGATTGCCGAACTGGGTGATATGCCGTATCCAAAGTCTATCATTGTTCCTGCAGGTATTCGTGAATATTTGTAGCGGCGGCCCGGGCCTCGGCCATGGTCTCAGGCAGTGTCTTGGGGCCGGTACATGCACCGGCGTAGAATACTCCCGTGCAGTAGGATGCCTGTGCGGCTGTGAGTGAGTCCTTGGGCTTGAGGAAACCGTCCTCCATGGTGGAGAGCGCGAGGGTACGCGCTATCGGATCCACAGCCCTGTTGTGGGACATCCCGGCCATGAGGACCAGCAGGTCCAGGGTCACTCTGAGCGGCTTGCCGGAGAGCGTGTCCTCAGCCTTGACGAAGAGGTGGCCGTCCTTGTCCTCGGAGACTTCCGAGACACGGCCCCTGACGAAGATCACGCCGTATTTCTTCTGGGCTTCGAGATACATGTCCTCGTATCCGCGTCCGAACATACGGAGGTCCATATAGAAACAGTACACTACCGCTTCCGGGAACTGCTGCTTGATCTCGCAGGCCTGCTTGACGGCCGTGGCGCAGCATACCTTGGAGCAGTAGCGGTTGCCTACCTTCTCGTCACGGGAGCCCACGCAGTGTACGAATCCTATGCGGCGCGGATTGCCTACAGCCGGGACGGGGATCCCTGAGAAATAATCTTCCAGGTCGGCGTTTGTCATCACCTTGTCGTATATGCCGTAGCCGTATTCCTCTTTCTTTGATGCATTGAAAAGGGTGAATCCGGTAGTCAGAAGCAGTGCATCAGCCAGGACTGACAGACCGTTGGACAGGATAACATTGTAGCCCCGCTCCAGTTTATTGAGCTGAGTAACTTCAGTGGAGGTGAACCACTTGACTCTGCCCATAGAGGCTGTCATCTGTCCCAGGACATCATCCGCCGGAGTTCCGTATGGAAAGAGGCGGTCCCAGCGGCCCAGATGTCCGCCCAGACGGTTCTCTCTCTCGATAAGGAAAACCGTATATCCGAGGGCATCCAGGGCTTTGGAAGCCTCTATTCCGGCCGGTCCTCCGCCGATTATCACTACATTTCTCTGTTGATTGGTCAGTTCCATATATTGTCGGTGTATGAGGCTTAGAATATTCTGATGTTGGCGGGGCTGGCCGGGATTCCGAGATCCTTGCCGCCCACACCCTTGTATTTACGGGATTTGTCGTACTGCACTCCCATCTTGTCCAGCAGCGGCTCCACGGCCACCTGGTGCATCTGCAGGCCGAGGTCCCAGGGGTCATAGCCCATGACCAGCGCGGACACTTCTTCGGATGAGAGCACCGGTATGCCGTAGCCGGGAGTATCTCCGTATGTCTTGCCGGATGTCTCTGCGATGACATACTGCCAGCGGTCCAGGAAGTAGTTGCAGCCCGGGCAGTTGGTGATGATCAGGTCGGGGTGGAACGGTTCCATGGACTCGAACTTCTTGTAGGTATTGGTCAGGGAATAGCCTCTGTTGGCCTTGACCAGATACTGCCGGAAACCGAAGCCGCAGCAGTGTCTGCGTTCCGGATAATCCACCACGCTGCCTCCCAAGGCCTCTACAAGCCCGGCCAGGACACGCGGGTATTCGGCACCGCCCACAGATTTGGAGGGGAAGATCTTGGAGTAGTGGCAGCCGATGTGCTCGACCACTTTCAGAGGCTCTCCGGTATGCACGTTTATCAGCGGATACCGGGCCTGTTCCGATATCAGGAAGCGGTAGTGGTACATCATGTCGCTGGAGTGCATCAGGAAGTCCGGCTTGACAAATTCTCGCTTGCAGGCCTTCCACAGCAGCTCATGTATCTTCTCCTCAATCTCCGGATGCTCCTCCCATGTCTGGAGAATCTCGGTATGCAGACCAAAGGAGGTGACGCAGGATACCACGAAATTCCTGTAGCCGGCCTGGTTCATCAGCGAGAACTGGCGGGCGATGATAGTCATCGACGTCTCTTCAGGCGTGGTGTCGCTGTGGTATGCTATGCCTCCGCAGGTAGTGTGGAGGGGATCCTCGTAGAAATCCTTTCCGAAACGGTTGCGCACTATGTCCAGAAAGGCCTGCTCCGCACCCGGATTGAAGTTCTGGCGGATACAGCTGCGGGCGTAGAAATACTTGTCGTCAGGTATCTCCTTCTGGAATTCGGACCATATTCTTTTCTTTCCTTCGTAATTCATGCAGTGCTAAAGGTTCTATTGGTTAAGGTGCTCACCGTGAGTCTCGTTGAACACTTCGTTGAAATACTCCTCCTCGCTCAGGCCCATCTCTTCGGCCTTCTTGCGCGAGAGAGCCTTGATCTTTTCTACCCTGGCCGAGCCGCCGGTCACGTCGAATATCTTCCGCAGGTCTTCGAGAGACTCAGGGGCGATCTTCCGCAGAGGGCCTGGGCCGCTCTTTCCGTAATTTGCGCCCACGCGGTCGTACACGTCCTGCAGGTGGTCCTCAATCCATTTGCCCACTGTCCCGTATTCGGGATGCGAGGCATACTTGAAGGTCTCGGGATGGACGCAGTAGCCGTAATTGAGGATATTGCCGCAGAGCACCTTGGCGAGGGCATACTGCTGCCGTCCCTTCTCCGACTCGACGAAATATCCGAGCTCTACGGATAGGGTGCGCAGGGCAATGATTACCTGCCCCGGAGCATTGGTCCTCGGACAGCGTGTCACGCAGGACATGCACTCGCCGCAGTACCATATCGTATCGCTCTTGAGCAGCTTGATGATCTCATCGTCGTCCTGGGTCTGGACTATGTTGACGATGTTCTTGGGGTTGTAGCGGTAGAATTCGGCAGCAGGGCATACCGCGGTACAGGTACCGCAGTTGATGCAGGCCTTCAGCCCTTCCTGAAGCCGGACGTCGCTCATCAGCCGTTCGTATATCTTACCCATGATGCGGAAAATCTATCGGTATTCGTCCCAGGACTTGATCTGTATGTTCTCAAGCGGCATGTTGCAGAATGCCGTGATGAAGGCCGATGCAAGCCGGGTATTGGTTATGATGGGTATGTTGAAGTCCACTGCGGCGCGGCGGATGCGGTAGCCGTTGTCCAGCTCCTCCTGGGTCAGGTTCTTGGGGATGTTTATCACCAGGTCTATCTTGCGCTCATGGAGCATCTCCAGAGCCTGGGGATGCTGGTCCGGCTGTGAGGGCCAGTAGACAAGATTGGCCGGCACTCCGTTGTCCACCAGGAACTTGTAGCTGCCGCCCGTAGCGTATATCGAATAGTTGTGTTTGGCAAGCAACTTACATGCACCCAGAAGCTCGACCTTCTGCTTGGCGTCTCCGGACGAGATTAGAATATTTTTGCCCGGTACAGTGTATCCTACAGAAAGCATGGCCTTGAGCACGGCCTCGTTGGTGTCGTCACCGATGCAGCCCACCTCTCCGGTGGAGGCCATGTCCACGCCGAGGACGGGGTCGGCCTTCTGCAGGCGGGAGAAGGAGAACTGCGAGGCTTTCACGCCCACGTAGTCCAGATCGAAGGCACTCTTCTCGGGAGGAGTGACCTTTTCTCCGGTCATGACCTTGGTGGCAAGCTCGATAAGGTTGATCTTAAGCACTTTTGACACGAAGGGGAAACTCCTCGAAGCCCTGAGGTTGCATTCGATGACCTTGATGTCGTTCTCCTTGGCCAGGAACTGTATGTTGAACGGGCCGGAAATCTTCAGGGCCTCGGCAATCTTGCGGGCTATCTTCTTGATTCTGCGGGCTGTCTCCACGTACAGCTTCTGGGGAGGGAACTGTATCGTCGCATCGCCCGAGTGCACTCCTGCAAACTCTATGTGCTCCGAGATGGCATAGGCTATGACGGTACCGTGGTCGGCCACTGCATCGAACTCTATCTCCTTGGCATGCTGTATGAATTCTGAGACCACAACAGGGTGTTTCTTCGATACTTCCGCGGCCAATTTAAGGAACTGCTCGAGCTCAGTGTCGTTGGAGCAGACGTTCATGGCCGCACCGGAAAGCACGTATGAGGGACGCACCAGGACGGGGAATCCCACATCGCGGATGAAACTGTGGATGTCGTTCATCGAGGTCAGCTCCCTCCATCTGGGCTGATCTATGCCGAGGCGGTCGAGCATGGCCGAGAAGCGGTTGCGGTCCTCGGCATTGTCGATGCTGTCGGCGGTGGTGCCGAGAATGGGGACCTTGGCGGCATCCAGGCGGGTAGCCAGGTTGTTGGGAATCTGGCCGCCCATGGAGATGATCACTCCGTGCGGCTCCTCCAGGTCGCAGATATCGAGCACCCTCTCGTAGGTCAGCTCGTCGAAGTAGAGGCGGTCGCACATATCGTAGTCAGTGGATACGGTCTCCGGATTGTAGTTGATCATGACTCCGCGCCAGCCGCTCTTGCGGATGGTCTGCAGGGCATTGACGCTGCACCAGTCGAACTCCACGGAGCTGCCGATGCGGTAGGCCCCTGAACCGAGTACGACAATCGACTTGCCGTCATGCTCATAGGCTATGTCAGATGCAGTACCGTTGTAGGTGAGATAGAGGTAGTTGGTCTGGGCCGGGAATTCGGCTGCGAGTGTGTCGATCTGCTTTACGACAGGCAGCACCCCGAGCTTCTTGCGGTATTCGCGGACCTTGATTACCATCTCCTCTGAGTCGATGCGGTCTTTCAGTATGTGGCGTCCGATCTGGAAATCGGAGAATCCCTGGCATTTGGCCTTGCGCAGCAGAGCCTTGTCCAGCTCCTCGAGGGAGTTCAGGGCCTTGAGCTCCGCCGCCGTGTTGATGATGTTCATCAGCTTGTCGATGAACCAGCGGTCTATCTTGGTGAGCTCGTGTATCTTCTCAGGGGTATAACCGTGGATAAGAGCCTTGGAGATGACGAAGATGCGGTTGTCGGTAGGCTCCCGCAGGGCCTTGTCGATGTTCTCTATCGGTATTTCCTTATTGCCTGTGAAACCGTGCGCTCCCTGGCCGATCATTCTCAGACCCTTCTGCAGGGCCTCCTCGAAGGTGCGTCCGATGGCCATGACCTCGCCGACGCTCTTCATGCTGCTGCCGATCTCGCGGGAGACTCCGTGGAACTTGGAGAGGTCCCAGCGGGGAATCTTGCATACCACGTAGTCCAGGGCGGGCTCGAAGAATGCCGGAGTGGTCTTGGTGATGGAGTTCTTCAGCTCGAACAGGCCGTAGCCTAAGCCGAGCTTGGCGGCCACGAAAGCGAGGGGATAGCCGGTCGCTTTAGATGCCAGTGCAGAGGAACGGCTCAGACGGGCGTTGACCTCGATAACGCGGTAGTCCTCGGAATTGGGGTCGAAGGCGAACTGCACGTTGCACTCGCCGACGATGCCCACGTGGCGGACGATCCTTATCGAGAGCTCGCGGAGCAGGTTGTACTCATGGTTGGTGAGGGTCTGGGAGGGAGCGACCACGATACTCTCGCCGGTATGGATGCCGAGCGGGTCGAAGTTCTCCATGTTGCAGACCGTGATGCAGTTGTCGAAACGGTCGCGCACCACCTCGTACTCTATCTCCTTCCAACCCTTGAGGGATTTCTCGACCAGTACTTGAGGTGAGTAGGAGAAGGCTTTCTCTCCCAACTTGATAAGTTCTTCAGGATTGTCGCAGAATCCGCTGCCGAGACCGCCGAGAGCATAGGCGGCGCGGAGAATCACCGGATATCCGAGCTCGGAGGCTGCCGCGAGGGCGTCCTCAATGTTGTTCACGGCATGACTCTTGATCGACTTGACGTGAATCTCGTCGAGCTTCTTGACGAAGAGCTCGCGGTCCTCGGTGTCCATAATCGCCTGGACGGGGGTGCCGAGCACTTTCAGGCCGTATTTTTCCAGGATGCCGTCACGGTAAAGGGCCACTCCGCAGTTCAGCGCGGTCTGGCCTCCGAATGCCAGGAGAATGCCCTGAGGCTGCTCCTTCTTGATGACAGCCTCCACGAAGAAGGGAGTTACCGGAAGAAAATATATCTTGTCGGCGATACCCTCCGATGTCTGGACAGTCGCAATATTGGGATTGATCAGGATAGTCTCTATGCCTTCCTCGCGCATGGCCTTGAGGGCCTGGGAGCCGGAGTAGTCGAATTCACCGGCCTCACCGATTTTAAGGGCTCCAGAACCCAGGAGCAGGACTTTCTTTATACTGGTGTCGATCATGATGTCTACAGCATTTTAATGAATTTGTCAAAGAGGAATTCGGTATCGGTAGGACCGCTGGAGGCCTCGGGGTGGAACTGTACCGAGAAGAAACGGCCGCTCTTGTGCCGCAGGCCCTCGTTGGTGCCGTCGTTCATGTTGATGAATAGGGGCTCCCAGTCAGCGCCGAGAGTATTCCCGTCCACCGCATAGCCGTGGTTCTGGGAGGTGACGTAGCAACGGTCAGTGCCTACGAGGCGCACGGGCTGGTTGTGGCTGCGGTGGCCGTATTTGAGCTTGAAGGTAGATGCACCTCCGGCCTTGGCCAGCAGCTGGTTGCCCATGCAGATGCCGAAAATGGGCTTACCGGCGGCCATGGCGGCCTGAATGTGACGGACGGCCTCGCCGCAGTACTCGGGGTTGCCGGGGCCGTTGGAGATGAACAGGCCGTCGTAGTCCATGGTATTGAAATCATAGTCCCAGGGTACGCGGATGACCTCGATGTCGCCGGAGCGGAGGAGGCAGCGGAGGATGTTGTTCTTGACTCCGCAGTCGAGCAGCACTACTTTCTTCCCGGCCGGGTTGCCGTAACGGATCACCTCCTTACAGCTGACTATGGCCACCTGGTTTTCCGAGCCCGGGTCGTAAAGTGTCTCCGGTACCTCGAAACCTTCCGGCACGATGCAGCCGGGCATGGAACCCTGCTCACGGAGAATCTTGGTGATCTCCCTGGTATCCACTCCGAAGATGCCTGGAATGCGGTACTCCTTGAGCCATTCGTCCAGACTCTTGACCGCGCTCCAGTGGCTGTACTTGAAGGAATAGTCGGAGATGATCAGGCCCCGGACGTGAATCCGGTCGGACTCGAAGTTGACTGAGATACCGTCGGCCGTTTTCTCCTCAGGCACGCCGTAATTGCCGACAAGAGGATAGGTTACACATAGTATCTGACCCGAGTAGGAGGGGTCGGTGAGGGACTCGGGATAGCCGACCATTGCGGTGTTGAATACCACCTCTCCGTCGGCACGGTCCTCATAACCGAAGGAAAATCCTTTGACTGCAAAGTCTTTTCCGAGATGTAATACTGCTTCTTTCATATCTAAGAATGCAAAATTAGAAAAATTTGCCGTTTCTGCCTTATCTTTGTGGTACAAAAAGTCCGCAGATGAAAAAAATACTTGTCACATTAGTCGCCATAGGGGCATTTATCAGCTATTTTTCAGCCGTTTCGGCATATCCCCAGGAAAAACAAGGCAAAGATACTGTCTATGTCATAGAGATCCGACAGAATATCGACAACTCCTCCATGCGCAAGCTCAGCCTAGGACTGGAGGACGCGCAGGCCAAAGGTGCGGACTACATCATCCTGCATCTGGATACTTACGGCGGGGCAGTCGATGCCGCCGACAGCATGCGCAAGGCCATCCTTCATGCGCCTGTACCGGTAGTGGCCTTCGTGGACCTGCAGGCCGCTTCCGCCGGTGCCCTGATCTCCATAGCCTGTGACTCGATATACATGAGGCCGGGAGCCTCGATAGGGGCTGCCACCGTAGTCAACCAGAACGGGGAGGTGATGCCGGACAAATACCAGTCCTTCATGCGGGGAATGATGCGTGCCACCGCGGAGGCCCACGGCCGCAGAGCGGACGGCACATGGTTCAGGGACCCTGCCATAGCCGAGAAAATGGTGGATACGGCGGGTGTGCTCAGCTTCACCCCGGACGAGGCCATAGAGGCCCGCTACTGCGAGGGCAAGGCCGAGTCAATAGATGAGGTAATAGAGCATATCGGGCTGGAAGAATGTGAGATAGTCCATCAGGAACTGTCTCCTTTAGAGAAGTTCATACTCCTTATGATGTCCCCTCTGCTGCAGGGCATCTTCCTGATGATGATTATCGGAGGCATATATTTCGAGATACAGTCGCCAGGTCTTGGGCTTCCGTCCATAATCGCACTTATTGGAGCAGTACTGTATTTTTCACCGCTGTACATCTCCGGCCTGGCGCTCAACTGGGAGATAGTGCTCTTCATATTAGGTCTGATATTGCTGGCTGTCGAGATATTCGTCACACCTGGTTTTGGAGTGGCGGGGGTCCTAGGCGCCATACTGTCCCTGACCGCTCTCATTTTTGCCATGATTGACAATGACACTCTGTATTTCGAGGGTAAACTCAATCTGAGGGCCTTACTGGAGCCGTGCGCCATTGTGCTCGTGTCCACTGTCACAGCTCTGGTACTGTCCATATGGGGAGCATCAAAACTGTATCCCAGAAAGTCGTTCGCATATATAGCCCAGAAGACCGAACTGAAAGGCGATGAGGGTTGGGTAGGGGTGGAGACGGATTCTCTTGCAGCATGTGTGGGACAAGTAGTTACAGCCGCTACCGAAATGTGTCCTTCAGGTAAGGTGGAGTATGGAGAACGGCAGTATGAGGCCGTTATGGAATACGGCTCCGCAAATGCCGGAGAGCGGTTGAAAGTTATCCGCGCGGAGGGAGGGCGTCTGTACTGCGTCCGTCTTTCTCAATAATCTCCAGCAGTACGTCGATTGCCTTTTCCTGGGGCACTGAGCGGACTACGGCCTCGCGTCCCCTGTAAATAGACACTTTGCCGCGCCCCTCGCCGATGTATCCGTAGTCGGCATCGGCCATCTCGCCTGGACCGTTGACGATGCAGCCCATGACAGCTATGGTCAGTCCGCGGAGATGTGAGGTCCTGCGTTTGACTTCTTCAAACACGGGCTCAATGTCGTACAGTGTCCTTCCGCAACTGGGGCAAGCGATGTACTCACACTGGGTCATACGGCGGCGGGTAGCCTGCATTATGTCGGATTTAAACTGCTCTATTTCAGATTTATCAGCCTGCTTATCTCCATAGATGCAGCTGATGTCGAAATCGTCTATTTCCTTATTCACCAGCATCGGTCCGATGATACACGAGGCCTTGACGATAAACTCCTCGTGGGATGCGCAGCGGAGTTCGAAGGAAGGAACTCCGTCCACTGTTCCGGTCTGATAGTCTGATGGCTTTTGAGTCGTGTCGAAGAATTCAGCTATGAGCCTTGCCGGCAGAATCTCGTTTACCGGAGGCTCGGTAAGGGATACCCGGATTGTGTCTCCTATGCCGCGGGAGAGCAGGGTCGCCAGACCGGCCGCAGACTTGATGCGGCCCATGTCCCCGTTGCCCGCCTCGGTGACTCCGAGGTGCAGGGGAAAGATGATTCCGCGTTCCTCCATCCATTGCTCAAGGAGAATGTATGCCTGGGTCATGACCGGAACGTTGCTGGCTTTGAGCGATAGTACTACATTGTAGAAATCATTCTCAATACACATGTCCACCCATTCGGACATGGCCTGCTGCATTCCTTTAGGTGTATTGCCATAAATCTCTGTTATACGCTGACCTAACGAGCCATGGTTAATACCTATTCTTACTGCCGTTCCGTATTTTCGACACTCGTTAAGAAAGAGTTCAAACTGTTTTTTCGCCGTCTCATGGTCCTTGGCGAAATTGCCTGGATTGATTCTCACTTTGTCGGCTACGGATGCCGCGGCAATCGCCACGTCAGATGAGAAATGCACGTCGGCTACCAGCGGTACGTCGATACCTTCCTTCGTCAGCCTGTCTTTTATGACTGCAAGTGATTCTACCTCACGCTTGCCCTGGGTGGTCAGCCTTAGCAGTTGGGCACCGGCCCGGTACATTTCCCTGCATTGAGCCACTGCCGACTCTATGTCATTGGTGTCGCAGTTGCACATGCTCTGAACGACTATGGGACGTGTGTCTCGGCCGATGGACAGATTTCTGGCTTTTGCTGTTATGTAGCGCATAAGAGACTATTTAATCTTGAAATGTACTCCGAAACTGATGCTGGCCTGCCAAGGATAGCTGTATATCCATGAAGAACTGCTCATTTTCTCCGGATGATACAGCATGGAAAGGGAGTAATGGAAGGCTCCTTCCAGATGGAACTCTATCCTCTTGCCAAGGATGTAAGCCAGTCCGGCCCCACCTACGATGCCGTAATCAAAGCGGTTGTCGAAACAGTCGAAACCGTTGTCCTTGGTGGTGGCGAAACGGTAACCGACAAAGGGTCCGAGACTTATCAGAATTCTGAAATGCTCTCCAAGATCTACGTGAAATGCAGATAGAAACGGCAGTTCCACAAAGGTGACTGTCTGTTCGAAATGCTCAAACTGGTATTCATCATTAACAAATCCGTATTTGCTGTATCTCAAGCCGGTCTGAAGCCCGAAAAAGTCATACGCACCCCATAGCGGATGGTAATAGGTGTACAGTACGGCGATATTGAAAGGGGAATTGATGGACTTAATACCCATATCCGGAGTCATGGAAACACCTGTGAATGAAAAATCGTACCTGACTCCGATAAGATGCTCCGGATACTTGACGGGAAGCACTTTCACAGTGGTGTCCCATTGTACTCCAGGCAGTATCTTCTGAACAGTGTCCTTTTTATCCCTCAAGTCTTGTCCATGTACAGAAAAAGACATGAGGGACAGCAGTATGACAGATATTATCGAAAGCTGTGGTCTCATTTGAACATTTCTCCGATATCAATGGTTTGTATCAATTCAGTCCTTTCCGGGATATCCATGATGTAGGCATCGCTACCCATGGAATCGTTGACCTTCAGCATCAAGACTTTCTCCGGCTGCTTCCTGTCCAGAAGGGAGCCTGTGTCCACCTGGCCGTTACCGTTCTTGTCCTCAGTGATGCGAAGCGAGTATTTCCCGGCCTTGAGATAAGGAAAGTCCAGAACAGAAGTTGTGTCAATCAGATAGCTGCGGTATACTTTTGCTCTTTTCTCATCGACCAGTTCAATGAGATATTTCTCATGCACATTGGACGCCTCCACGGTAAGAGAACTCAGATTCTCATCCTGTGGAAGAGTTATCTTCTTGACCAGGCTGTCACAGTAGATACCGTCTATATCCATGAAGACACTGTCTGGGATGCGGAGGGTGTATTCGAAGCCGGGCACCAGCTTCTCGTCAAGCCTGAGGGTATATTTCTTTATATTAGCCGTATCCTGTTCAACTGTAAATGGCGCAGGGGAGACCTGTTCCCTGGTATTCTTGGCCATAATAGTTATGGAGTCGAACGGA
>DVHR01000013.1 GCA_018711925.1 Candidatus Coprenecus pullicola | reverse complement strand
ACCGACATGGAGATATAGGGCATCTCATCATCCGCCGGTATCACCGTCCATGACATGTCCGTCATCGAGACTTCATCTATTACAAGCATAAAACCCTCGTCTGGGACAACAGGCTGCAATCCGTCCTGCAGCACCGTAAAACTTTCTGACTCTTCTCCATATATCACCTCCACTACGGCATTTCTGGCATTCTCGTCGGTGTTGGTATCCACCGGGAATGAGATTATACCCTCTTTGGAAGTATCGAACGGACCCAACCACTCTGCAGCACACTCACACACCACCTTTACATCCACAAGAGGATTTTCTATTTTATACGCGACAGTAAAACTGCCCCCTTCGGCCGGCACCGTCACTTCCGTACGTTCCAGATTCAAACTCGGACTCGCCACCTGCTCCTCATCAGGTTTACAGGAATGCAAGGCAAGGGCAAAAGCCACGGCTGCCACCGCTGTCAAAAAGATAATTTTTTTCATATATAAGGACTTTTATTGGTTTACCTTTCAAAGGTATTTTATACTGGGGCAAAGTCCAAATTTACAGCTTATACGATTGTATATTTTACAAAATAGAACAAGTAAATACAAGATTCACAAGACATTACCTTCTCCGTATTATTTCATCGCGATACCGGCCGGGAGGAAGCCCTGTCTCTTTGGAGAATGCTTTATAAAAAGCCGGGACAGAACTGTAACCGACCATATCACCCACTTCTCTCAGGTCTACGGCATTGCCCTTGGCCTCAATGATACCCACTGCCTCCCGTATACGGTAACGGTCAACATAACTGCTGAAATTACCACCTGAGAATGTATTTATCGCTTTCGACAAATATGTCCTGTTGGTACCCGCCGCCTGCGCCATACTCTCAAGAGTAAGGTCCTTTCTAAGATAAAGCCTGTCCTCCGACATCATGCGGTCAACCTTCTCCCACAAGTTCCTGTCCGCATCATCCACTCTCAGCCTCTGAGGAGTTCTCTGCATCCATGCCCGATACTGATCCACCAAAGTACGGTTCACCCTGCGCTGCCGCCTGAACAGGACAATGAAAGAGACAGAGATGACGACTACGACTACAAGGACAGATACAGCCACCACAATAAGCCTTCTGGTCCTCATCAAGTCCAGTTCCTTGAGCTGCATTTCCTTATCATGCACTATCTGCTGGTAGGACATACGCAAGTCATTTAATTCCCACTCACGGCTTCCCGCCTGTCCTGCGATACTCAAACGGTAGTGCTCCAGGGCTCCTTTCCAGTCTCCGAGAGCATAATTGACATCTGCAAGATGCCGCAACAACTCATTCCGCAATTCCAGATTGGCATACCTTTCTGATATGGACAGACCCTTTCCGTACAGTTCCGCAGCCCTTGCATTCATACCCCTGTCCTCACAGAATCTTCCGTAATGCAGGCATGCAAGAGAGACTACGACAGGCTCCGTAACGGTCTCCCTGCCAAGTGCCTCCATATACAGACTGTCTGCCGCCGTACTGTCTCCGACAACCAAAGCGATATCCGCTTTCAGAAGATCCACGATACTATAATATGGTTCCAGTCCCCTACTCCGTACAACTGAATCAGCTGTACGCAGATACGGCAGTGCATCAAGAGGCGATTTGGAGAGAGACAGCATCTCTGCCATGGTTATCGACACTACTCCTTGATAATATACCGAAAGCCGGTGTCCGTTGACCAGGCTCCAGGCCTCCTCGGCATATTCCAAACCCCTGACATCAGACCTCATATAGTAAAAATTCACGATGTTGGTAAGGGCATATACCATGTCCGAGACTTCTCCTAGTTCCTTATACACATCGTAACTCCTCAGAAGCATCGCCACCATCGTCGGAAAGTCCCACTTCGACTTCATCTGATACATTCCCTCCTGCGCATAGTACATACCTTCCAAACGCGTACCCTCTATACTGGAAAGATTGCCTGCCGCTATGCTCTGATAGAATAGAACCGAATCCAGATTCTCCCGGTACAGGTAGTATTGCGCATTGTACAGAGCCGCGCATACCATAGCCGCAGTATCATGCACATCTCCGAGTACCAGAGGATACGTTATCCTGAACAAGGAATCCCATTCACCGTTTATTGTGAGGGTGTTCAGTTGTCGCTCAAGCATATCCGGCCTGATACCGGACGCCTGTCTCCTGTCTACGACAGTGCCGCCACACCCGTACAGTGCGGCGGCACAAAATAAAAACAAGACTGCTGCCTTATTCCTCATAATGCCAAAAAGGCACGGTTATTTGAGGGCCGTCTTGAAGAAGTCGTTGCCCTTGTCATCCACGAGGATGAAGGCGGGGAAGTCGACTACCTCGATCTTCCAGATAGCCTCCATTCCGAGCTCTGGATACTCGAGGAGCTCTACTTTCTTGATATTGTTCTGGGCCAGGATGGCTGCAGGGCCGCCTATGCTGCCGAGGTAGAAGCCGCCGTGCTTCTTGCAGGCATCGGTCACCTGCTGGCTGCGGTTGCCCTTGGCGATCATGATCATGCTGCCGCCGTTCTCCTGGAAGAGGTCCACGTAGCTGTCCATACGGCCGGCCGTAGTGGGTCCGAAACTGCCGGAAGGCATTCCGTCTGGGGTCTTGGCGGGACCTGCATAGTAGATCGGATGCTCCTTCATGTACTGGGGCAGACCTTCGCCGCGCTCGATGCGCTCTTTCAGTTTTGCATGGGCGATGTCGCGGCCCACGATGATCGTACCGTCGAGCAGGAGGAAGGTCGATACCGGATACTTGGACAGATCGGCCAGAACTTCCTTCATCGGACGGTTCAGGTTGATGCGCACACCGTTGGAATGCTTGGCGAAACCGTCGCGGAGGTTCTCGGGTACGAGACGGATAGGATTGTTGTCCAGAGTTTCGAGCCAGATACCGTCCTTATTGATCTTACCCTTGATGTTGCGGTCCGCGCTGCAGGATACTCCGAGGCCGACAGGGCAGGACGCACCGTGACGGGGCAGACGGATCACGCGGATATCATGGGCGAAGTACTTACCGCCGAACTGGGCTCCGAGCCCGATGTTGCAGGCAGCCTTGAAGAGCTTCTGCTCCAGCTCGATGTCGCGGAATGCGCGGCCGAGCTCGTCACCGGTGGTAGGCAGGTTGTCGTAATACTTGGCAGAGGCGAGCTTTACGGTCTTGAGATTGGTCTCAGCCGAGGAGCCGCCTATGACGAATGCGATATGATAGGGAGGGCAGGCCGCAGTACCGAGGGTCTTCATCTTCTCGATCAGGAAACTCTCGAGCTTCTCGGGGTTGAGCAGGGCCTTGGTCTCCTGGAAGAGGAAGGTCTTGTTGGCAGAACCGCCGCCCTTGGCTATAAACAGGAACTTGTACTCTCCGCCCTCGGTGGCATAGATGTCCACCTGTGCAGGGAGGTTGTTGCCGGAGTTCTTCTCCTTGTACATGTCCAGGGGAATGGTCTGGGAATAACGGAGATTGTCAGTGGTATAGGTATCGTAGACTCCGTGCTGGAGAGCCTCCTCGTCGCTGATGCGGGAACCGTCGGATGTCTTGTCCACCCACACCTTGCGGCCTTTCTTGGCCACCACGATAGCGGTGCCGGTATCCTGGCAGAAAGGCAGTTTCTGATTCTTGGCCACGTCGGCATTGAGCAGCATGGTCAGGGCAACCGACTTGTCATTGGTGCTTGCCTCGGGATCGTTGAGAATCTTGGCAACCATCTCGTTGTGCTCGGGACGGAGCATGAAGGCCACGTCGTGGAAAGCCTGGCGGGCAATGAGGCGCAGACCCTCGGGATCGACTTTCAGAATCTCCTCACCCTCAAACTGGGCGGTGGACACATAGTCCTTGGTGACAAGATGATACTTGGTATTATCCTCACCCATCTGGAAAAGTTCCTGGTATTTGAATTCCATATCTGTTGTTATTTGTTTGTTTCGTGATGGCAAAGATAGTAATTTTGTACAAGCAATTAACCGACAACGAATACGAAATTATGACTGAGAAGGAGAAAATGCTCAGCGGCGAATGGTACGATGCCGCATCCGATCCCGAACTGCTTTCCGAACTGTATGCCTGCCGGGACAGGATATACGAACTGAACCGCCTGCATCCTCGGGAGACAGCCACCAGGGACATCTTGCTCAGGTCCATCATCGGCCACATGGGGCGCGAGGTCACCATCCTCTCTCCGTTCTTCTGCGACTACGGCTCCCATATCTCCATCGGAGACTGCACCTACATCAACTTCAACCTGACAGTCCTCGACGAGGCCCCGGTCACCATCGGCAGCCACGTCTTCATCGGTCCGGGCTGCAGCCTGCTCACCGCAGTCCATCCACTCGACGCCCAGGAGCGCAACAAGGGTACCGAGAAAGCCCTGCCCATCACCATCGGGGACAGCGTCTGGCTCGGGGGCAATGTAACCGTCCTTCCCGGAGTAACCATCGGTGAGGGTGCTGTAGTAGGCGCCGGAAGCGTCGTCACCCGCGACGTTCCGCCCCGCACCGTAGTGGCCGGTAATCCCGCCCACATCATCCGCTCTTTGTAATTATTCCGTCCCTAAACGTTTATAGACGTTTAAAGCACTGATTATCTGGATTATTTTGGTTTTCTTTGCATCGGATACAAATACTTTTACAGACATGGAAAATATTGTAAATTTCAAAGATGTGGAGAAAGCCCTGCTTGAAATACGGGGCCAAAGTGTCATTCTCGACAGTGACGTCGCAAGACTCTATGGTGTAAACACGATGCGCGTAAACGAAGCCGTGAAGAATAATCCTGACAAATTTCCTACAGGATACATTATAGAACTTACGAAGGATGAAAAAAATGAGGTTATCGAAAATTTCGATAACCCTAAACTGAAGTTTTCTCCGGTACTTCCCAAAGCCTTCACAGAAAAGGGGCTTTACATGCTCGCCACCATCCTGAAAAGTCCTAAAGCCACACAGACGACCATCGCCATCATAGAGACGTTTGCCAAAATCAAGGAACTCACCCGCACTGTCAGCAAAATCTCCGAATCACATGACGAGCAAGAGCAGAAAGGACTCATCCAACACGGAGGCGACATCCTTTCTGACCTGCTCTATCAGGAGATCCCTGTCAGCGGCACAGAGACTTCTGTAGAGCTGAACTTCGCCGTCCTCAAGCTCAGGCACACCATAAAGCGGGAAAAGTGATCAGTCTTCCTTGCGCAGGGCGATGACCGGGTTGGTATTGATGGCCACGATGCTCTGGTACAGGACTGTGAGGAAGGCCACTGCGCAGGAGAGGACTCCTGAGGCAAGGATCAGCAGCCACTGGAGCCATGCTCCCGTGCTGTAGGAGAACTGGCTGAGCCATGAGCTGGTCAGCAGCCAGCTGACCGGCACGGATATAGTAGGTACTCATGGCAAACAGGCCGAGGGACGAGACGAATACCGCGATGACCGTGAAGATGATGATTATCTTCTGCAGCCGGGCGTATTCCTCGAAGGTGGCGGCTATCTCGTCCTCAATGTACGAGGCGTCGAAGGCCCCGTCAGGGCGGATGCGGCTGTACGCCTCCGCTATGCGGTCGTATGCCTCGCCATGGTCTCCGGTCACCTTGACCAGGATATTCCATGGCGTACGGTTCTCCGGATAAACATCGTACATGTAGATCATGGCCGCCGACTGGTCATAGAGCAGGGGACGGATCTTGAAGTCGTAGTACACTCCGGCAATAGTTTGAGTGTAATAACCTACCTTTTCGTTTCCGAACCGGACCTCAGTGGCCGTCTCCGGCAGGCCCGCCTCCTTGAAGGCATATTCATTCCAGTACCATGCCGTCTCCGCCAGGTGATTGTCCGACTTGAGCCTGAGACCGAGAATATTGAAATACGCCGAGTCCCCGCGTACCAGCTGGAAGCCGAGCAGACCGCCCTGATAATACATGGTATTGTTATTCGTGCCGTACAGAGGCGTACCCTCCCCGAAACCTGCCGACTCCACGAACGGCATTGCCTCCACCGCCTCCCGGAACTCCCTGATCTGGCTTCCGGAGGTGAAAATGTCGCTGGAAACATTGAGGATATCCTCAGTATTGTATCCTAACGGAGCGTGGATCATGGCCCTTATCTGGAAGAGCATCATCAGGGAGACCGCAATCATGGCCACTGCAACCACCTGCTGTATGACTATCAGAGCCTTGCCGAACCACGAGCGGATCTGCAGGCTGAACGAGCCGCGCACGATGTCGACAGGCCTGGCCCTTGAAATCGTCAGTGCGGGGATAATGCCCGAGAGGAAGCCTATTACGGCGATTCCTACGACAATAAGCAGGGCTATGGGCAGGGTAATCTCCGCCAGTACCGAGAACTCATAACCGAGCAACCGGGAGGCGTACGGGGCCAGGGCTTCGGCAATCAGCACGGCCAGCACCGTCGATACGGCGGCAAACGCTGTGGCCTTGACTCATTAAAATACCGACATACCAGTCACAGCATTCCCTTAACATTAAGCTAAAGTTCAAAATCAAATGCATCACAGTCATTTTATACTTGGCGGACTGCTTATAATGTCCATAATCGTATCGGGAACTGACGGAGCGACGCTTTATATGCCGACAGCCGCATACGATTCCATCCTGGTAATGTCACTTATGGGAGCGGAGAACCACATAGCCGCCGTCAACGTCAACAACGGCAGAATAATCGGACACTATATTCCTAACGGCATGAAAGAGGATATGATTACCTCCGCCTCCGCAAAATAACTGCATGCTGTGCAGCACCTTCTTTTCACATATCGCTGGCTATAAGGATATTACAAAGTACGACCGATCTTTTCGCCCCGTTTTTTGAGGCCAGAAAGAACACTTATCTCCCTCAAATATCTGTGTAACAACAAATTGCAAAACAGCAGCGCGCTTCTGCTTACCGTTACTTCCGAACTGCTTGCCATTGCCGCCAGGCTGCCTCCGCCCGTGGCCTTCACACTTCTTCGAAACTTCCGAACTCATGGACGACACTCAGATTGACCGCAACGGCACAGAATCCCGCCGCATAATCCCACGGATTCAGATATGCCTCGAAATATCCGCCTTGTCTGCCGCATGCCGTATATGCCAATTCCAGAGCGGCAGAGCCGAGTCTTCTGATATCCTGCGAGTTCTCATAGACTTTGAGAAACCTGGCGAAGTTCTCTTCCGCCAGCTCTCTTTTGGCCGTACCGACACCTATTATGGTTTCCGGGAGCTTCTGGGCGGAAGAGACACAGAGCCAACGACACCACACTATGCTGATAGTCGTGCATGAGGTTGGTTGTGCCGTCAACGGGATCAAGAATCCAGTAGCAGTCTGCATTCATCCGCTGCAAGCCGGTTTCCTCCCCGAGAAACTGGATGTCCGATGTAAGCGTCTACCTGCGTAACGTAGTCGGCAACTCCCTTTTCCTTCACACGGGCCGCCATCTCCCTGTTTGTGATTATTCCCTTAGTCTCTTTGACCAAGCTGATTATACGCTGTATATCCATATGGTTTCACTTATTTTGGCTATCGTCATTCTGCGTCACCGGCTGCCCGCGGCTTTCTTCCGGTCACGTATTATCGGTTCCATATTTTCCTTTGCCCAGGCTACCAGGGACTGGATGTGCGGCAAGAGGGAAAAGGCCCTCGCCGTGAGCGAATACTCCACGCGGGGAGGAACTTCCGGATAGATGGTCCTGGTGACGAAACCGTCCTCCTCCAGTGTCCTTAATGTAGTGGTCAGCATCTTCTGCGAAATATCCGGAACCGCACGCCGCAAGTCTCCGAAACGCATCCTTTCCGTCTGCGACAAGGTATAGAGAACCAACAGCGACCATTTGTCACCCAGGCGGGCAAGAATATTCCGGATGGGACACTGCGGGTCATACGCATCCAATATCATTGTTCTGTCCATACTCTTTATTATTTTTAGTGCGCAAAAGTAACCAAATCTCCTAAATCTTGCAAGTATAAAATTTTTACAAAAATTTTCAATTCGCAAGACACTTATATCCAGCAATCGTTACCCTGACGTAACTATATGCTTATCAAGTGCCTACTTGACAAGGGCCATTTTCCGCCATATATTTGCAGCGTAAAAGATACAAAGACACTTTTTGAAACCAATGTTTAACATCTGATTTTACACAAGTATGAAAAAGACTCTGTTGACGCTGGCCGTTGCCGGCATGACCCTAAGTGCTTCGGCACAGGACAAAGGACGCTTCGAGGTGTATGACCTCGGCAATTTCAAGCTTCACGTGTACTACACCAACGATGCGTTGGGCGACGCAAGCTACATCATCGAGGGCAGGAAGGCTCTCGTGACAATGGAACAGCCGCTGTTCAAGGACAATGTGGCGGAGTTCGACGCCTATCTCTCCAAACTGGGGAAGAAGGTCGAGAAACGCATCACCGACTACCATGTAGGCGGCACCGGCAGCCATGATGTGGTCATGGCGGAGGGTATGCCCGAATTTACCAAAGGGGAAATCTACGGCGGCATGATGGAGGGATTCGCGCAGATGTTCGGAGACGCGCTCACCGACATGCCTACAGGCAAGGCTACGGAAGTGGCATTCGGCACCACGCAGACATGGGCAGGAATCCCGTTCGAGTTCCGCCACGGGGCCACATCCGACTTCCCCGGCGCAAGCATCCTGATAGGCGGCAAGGTATATTTTACCCACTGGGCTCCGTCGAAGGCACATGCCAGCCACCTGCAGATTTCCTCTCCGGCAGCCATCGACGCTGAAATCGCCGAAGCCCGCAAGTCCCTGGAGTCAGGCGCCGAACTGTTCATAGGCGGTCACGGCGGGACTGCGGAAGCCGATGCCGTACAGTTCAAGATCGACTATCTGAAGAAAATGAAAGAGGTACTTGGCAACAGCAGGACCGTACAGGACTTCGTGGACGGCATGAAGAAAGCCTTCCCCGGCCTGCCCGGTGAAGCCGGACTGGAAGACCTCGGCAAAGCTCTCTGCAAATAGCCAGCTGCAGCATTGAACATCAAGACTTCGGACGGTAAGGAGCGTACCCGCAACACCGTCCGGAGTTTTCATCACGAAAGGAAATTTTCAATTATGGAAAAGGCATTTGAGTTTCTAAACGGCCACAAGGATGTGGCATTTGCCACCGTAGAACAGGACAGGCCCAAAATACGGGTATTCCAGATCATGAAACAGGAGGGACACACCCTCTATTTTGCCACTGCCCGACACAAGGAAGTCTACCGGCAACTGATGGAGAACCCCCACGTCGAACTGCTTGCCATGGAGGGAAACATATCCGTCCGCATCGCAGGCGAAGCGATATTCGATGTGGACGATGCGACAGCACAGGAAATCTACGCCGCCAACCCCGTACTGCCGAGACTTTACAAGTCCTATACGGATCTGGTCTATTTCCGCCTGTCTGCCGTGAGTCTCGACTACTATGACCTGACCCCCGATCCGCCTCTGCTGGGGCACTACGAATATGGACAGAAGTGAGAACCTGCGCTACATCCTCCGGACGTTGCTCAACGAGCGGGCGGAATATGCCGGTGTGCAGATTCCGGGCTCCCTGACTGAGCAGCAGAGGCTGATGCGCGCCCTGCTGAATGTCCGTCCTCCCGCTCCGGTAAGCCGGGAATTTCTCGAAGCACAGGACGCGGAACTGCGGATGCAACTCGTGGAAAAGGGGACAGTAAGCCTCCAGCAGATTGAACCCTGCACCAGCGACGGCAGGCTGCGGATATGGCAGGGCGACATCACCCGCCTGCAAGCCGACGGGATTGTCAATGCGGCCAACAGTGCCATGCTGGGATGCTTCGTTCCGCTGCACCGCTGCATCGACAACGCCATACATTCGGCAGCAGGAGTACAGCTGCGTCTGGCCTGCGGGCGGCTGATGCAGGCGCAGGGGCATCCCGAGCCGACGGGACAGGCGAAGATCACGGACGGCTACAACCTGCCCGCACGTCATGTGCTCCATACGGTCGGTCCCATTGTCACCGGAGGCATTCCCTCCGAATATCAGGAAGAGCAACTGGCTGACTGCTATCGTTCCTGCCTCGCCCTGGCGGATGCGCACGGTCTGGAAAGCATAGCATTCTGCTGCATCTCCACGGGCGAGTTCGGATTTCCTCAGAGGAGAGCCGCAGAGATTGCGGTCCGCACTGTGACGGAATACCTCGACACGAATGCCCGGACTTGTATAAACACCGTTATATTCAATGTATTCAAAGATGATGACCTATCCATTTACAGAGACATTCTGGAGTAAAATGCCGGACACAAAGAGTTATTCTGCCCGGATAGAGGAACTGCGTCATGCGCTCGGCCGGGTCGAGCATGTGGTTATCGGAGCTGGTGCCGGACTTTCCGCCGCAGCTGGGCTGGAGTATGGCGGACGCCGCTTCACAGAGCACTTCGGCGACTTTATCGCCCGTTACGGTTTTACCGACATGTACACCTCGTCCTTCCACACCTTCAAGACCGAAGAGGAACGGTGGGCCTACTGGGCAAGGCATATCCGGCTGAACCGCTACGACATACCGGCTACCGGTCTGTACCGGACGCTTCTCCGTGCGGTCGGGGAAAAAGACTGGTTTGTAATCACCACCAATGTGGACGGACAGTTCGAGAAAGCCGGCTTCGACCGCGACCGCATCTTCGCCGTACAGGGCGACTATGCTTACCTGCAATGCGCCGCGGCATGTCACGACCGCCTGTATTACAACGAGGAACTGGTACAGGAAATGTCCCGGAACACCGTGGGCTGCCGCCTCCCCTCCCCTCTCGTTCCCCGCTGCCCGGTATGCGGCGGACCGATGGACGTGAACCTGCGCAAGGACGGCAACTTCGTCCAGGACGCCCATTGGTACGAAAGCCGGAAACGGTACCTGACCTTCATGGAGAAGGCCTGCCGGGAGAACACCCTGCTGCTGGAACTCGGCGTGGGCTACAACACTCCCGTCATCATCCGTTTCCCGTTTGAGAAACTGGCATCGCAGCACAGCAACCTCACATTGGTCCGCATCAACCGGGACTACCCGGAAAAGCAGGCGGCTGTACCCTCCTTCATCCCGTTCCGGGAGGACATCGGCAGAATCCTGAGCGACATCACCCGGTAACTTTGCCGTAAATCCTGACCGCACCAGTACTGACACTGCGGCGTTGGAACACTTCAACGAGAATTGCACGTGCATTTTCAAGTTATTCAAAATAAGCTCATTACAAACAGCACTGCATTTTTCGGCCACTGATGAGGACGTGGAAATTGCACGCGAATTTTTAAATCATTTAAAATGAACCCATTACAAAAGACCATGCAATTCTCGGCCGTAATCGGAATGCCCGCCGTCAGACTCCGCTGTAACATCCACAGAAACAAGCCGACGGCACCGGATACCATTGTCAGCGCATGAAATAATATGTACCTTTGCATCGCTATGGAGCAAGGTACTTTATTAAATATCAGTGAACAGATGCGCATAATCATCACATGCGGACTGGCAGTCGTTGCGTATCTGGTTGACTTTCTGTGCTGCAGGCTGCTCATACCTGTCATACGGAAGATAGCGGCCAAAACAACGATCAAGTGGGACAACTACCTGACAGGAGGCAAGGTACTGCACTACTTGTTTCACCTGATTCCGCCGGTGACCTTTCTGGTCGCCCTGCCTCTGCTCTATCCAGAACAGGCATGGACTCCCATTGTCGCCAAGATACTCTACATCTACGTCATAATTGTCGCCTGCCGGCTTGTCAACGAATTCATATCTTCAATCTACGCAATCTCCAGCGATTCTGACCTGCTCAGGGACAAGCCTATGAAAGGCGTATACCAGATGCTGAAAGTAATCGTTGTCTGCGTGGCGGTAATCCTGATTCTAGGAGTATTGCTGGAAAGGAACTTTACATCGCTGCTGGCAGGACTGGGAGCATCGGCCGCTGTTCTTATGCTTATCTTCAAGGACACTATCCTGGGGCTGGTTGCCGGCGTACAGCTCTCAGCACACGATATGCTGCGTCCCGGAGACTGGATCATCATGGAGAAATACGGAGTCAACGGCACCGTGGAGGAAGTCACCCTAAACACTGTAAAAGTCCGCAACTGGGACAACACGATTGTGACCGTTCCGCCCTATGCGCTGGTAAGCGACTCATTTCAGAACTGGCGCGGCATGCGGGAAAGCGAAGGCAGACGTGTAGCCCGCTCCCTGAATATCGACGTAAACTCTATCCGCTTCTGCACACATGAAGAACTGGAGAACTTCGCATCAGAGCCATGGAGTGCTGACCTGAGACTGGACTCAACGACAGTCAACCTCGGTCTGTTCCGTACAGCAGCCGAACATTACCTCCGTACTCAGGCTCACGTCAACACCGGTCTCCGGATTCTGGTACGCCAACTTGAGCCGACTCCTGAAGGTCTACCTGTACAGTTCTATTTTTTCACGCGGGAGAAAGACTGGGTCACCCACGAACACATCGCCGCCGACATCATAGAGCATATGATCGCCACCCTGCCCAGATTCGGTCTGCGTCTATACCAGAAACCGACCGGTCTGGACATGGAGGCTCTCAGGCGATAAATGAACTTTTGGCCATCACGGCTGTCATTTTGAAAGGTTAAAGTCCTTTATATCGAATATTTCAGTGGATATCTCTCCGAGCCAGCCGCTGGAGGCGTTCACCCCTACCTGCACTTTCACAAAATCGATGTAGGCCAGGCCGGCAGGCCTGCCGTCAAAAGTCACGGCATCGCTGATGCGGAAATGGTTGTCCGCAGGTGAGGCATTGTAGTTGTCGTCATCGGTAAGGCGGTCGATACTGCTGAAATTGTCCGCATAGCCCCAGTCGTAGGCCGGATTGACCCAGTACGTGCCGTTGCCGGAGGCATCATAGTTGCGGGCCTTCAGGCAAGTGCCCCGGAGAGTATAACTGTCTTCCTCCACCCACGCGGGATAATAGTACTCCTGACGATGAAAGGCTCCGAGATACTCCACTGTCCCGGTATTGCCGCGGTTGTCAGTCCACGTAACAGACATAGAGGGAGCCTCAGGCCGGTAATATGTCACGGCGTAATCCCGGTCGGTCTCCGCCTTACCGTACTCGGAGCCTTTAAGCTCGTACCACGTGTCATTCGGCAGGCCGTCCCCGTTCTCGTCCTGCATCACCCAGACGATCCCTGGCTCGGAAGAACCGTCAAAAGCATTGCCGGTGATAGCGATGTTGTAATCCCCGTCGTTTTCCACACTGTGGTCGAAGCCCGCCACGATATAGCCTCCGAAGCCGCCGAGGGACACATACTGCGTCTGCGCCATCCGGCCCTCAGCGTACCGGCAGGCCTCTTCCATGGTGACAGCCGTATAATATTCGTTCACGAACTGGCCCGGTGCCGGAAGGAACTCATAGACTTTATTGACAGAGGCACCGCTTGCGGATGAGCCGGGACGGCGGTACGTACCCTCGGGCGGACATACATTGACTACAAGAGTCTGCGATGCCGTAAGATAGGCATTTTCCATCACCACCCTGACCTCATACTGCCCTTCCTCGCTGCCGGTAAACACATAGTCAGTCCTCTCCCCGGTCTGCACCTGCGAGCCGTCCACATACCATGTATAGACAGCATCAAAGGCATTCCGGACATCCTGTATCCTGAGCTGAATCCTGCGGCCCAGACTCATATTGTACTCTGTCTGTGAAAATGACCAGAAAAAGTCCACTTCCTCAGGCGACTTGACACTCACGGTAAACTGCACCGCGTCGCTGCCGTCCTCATTGACCGTCTCCAGACGCAGGATGTAGTCCCCGGTCTCATCCCCGACAAAAGTGTACACCGGCTCTGTCGAGACCTTGCTGCCGTCCACGCTCCATGCATAGGATGTCTCCAGTGAAGATGCCACCGTAGGTCTCAGTTCAAGGGACGTGCCCTGCAGTATCACAAAGCCGTCCTCAGCCCCGGGCAGGCTTATCGTCGGCGGCGTAAGCTCCAGCACATCTATTCTGAGCTGCACACTGGCCGAACCGCCATCATTGGTGACAGTCAGCACTATATAGTACCGTCCGCTCTCCTCGCGCATGAACTCCAGTACGGGAGCGCCGCTGAGCTCCTCACCGCTTTCGAGAGTCCACGAGAACTCCGCCCCTTCGGCATTGGTGTAAGACGGGGCAATGGTAATTGTCCGACCGGCCTTGACCGTATATATGCCGCTCTCGCTGTCCAGGACTATACCGGGGGCCGTAAGAGCGATGTCCTCCCTGCACGAGAAAAGCACCGCCCCGGTCACCACGGTCATAATCAGAATATAAATCCTGCTCATATCCGTTCTTACTCAAATCTTACAGCCACATCGTCATAGCAGAAATACGCTGGCTGGCTGAATCCGTATCCATTGTCGCTGTCACCGGCCATGTTGAACTCTATCATCAGCACCTTGCCGAGAGAGGACAGATCCCATTTCGTCCATTCGGAGATCTGACCATCAGCGCTTGCAAGGCTGAATTCAAGCGAAGGCTCCACTTTTGTACCGTTCTCATCATATCCGGTCGCGATGACCTTGATATAGCCGTCCGGATCAAGAGGAGCGGTAAGTCCGTTACCGTTCGACACGCAGTTGGCCAGATAAGTCGTCCACATGACGTACATGTGATCCACAACGCGGGCAACACCGTCCATGAAATAGATGGAAGGAAGATTCTCCGTCATATTGAAGCCGGAGTCATCCATATAGCCGAAATGCACGCAGAAATTCTCCGAGCCACCGTGGCCTCCGAATCCTGTCGCCGGATCCTTGTAATACACTGCCAGCTGATGCATATTGTCCCCGTTGGCCAGGTCCATGTCCACATAATTGGATATGGCATGTCCACCGCCCCAGTAGCAGGTGGTTCCGAAATTCTCCGGCATGTCGTGCGCGAGGAATGTATTGCCCTCGTCGTTCCAGTGATAATCAGCGGGGCCCATGCCGGACTCCCCGTAAAGCAGCGGCCCGCCATACTGAGGGCTGTCAATCAGAGCGGTCCAGTACTCCCCCTCAAACGTGAGAGTCCTCAACTCATAAGCCGCCTTGTCCACGGCCTTCACGGAGACAGTCACCATCTTGAACTCACCGGTAAGAGATGTCATGGATATAGCCACAGAGCCCTCCGTCTCAGCATAGGCATTCTCCTTAGCGGGAGCGGTAATCGTCAGCACAGTGTCCTCAGCCATGGACAGAGAGGCCCTCCAGCCTTCAGGCTTGTTGATCATGTGGTTCAGCATACCTTCTATATGCACATTGTATGTCCTGCTCTCCCCGAAAGCGATGCTCTCATACCCGTCCTGGGAAAGCCCCTCTATCTCAAACTCCACGCTTATAGTCTTGGGCACTGATATCTGAGTTCCGTCCACAAGGGTGAATATCACATTGTAGGAACTGCTGGTATAGTCCACATCGACGATAACCCCGGAGCCGCCTTGGCCCTCTGCCACTACTCCGGTGGACTCCCAGCTCTGGCCTCCGTCCACGGATATCTCCCACATCTTGGTGTCGGGATTGATACGGACCTGAGGAGCGACCGCGTCAGCACCCGGCTTGCCGTCCTCTCCGTCAACTCCCTGGGCTCTTACCCTCTGGCCGTCTACTATGAGCCATTCTCCATCCACGGTCCAGTACCAGAGACCGTCGGTCTCATCCTGAGCCACGGATATTACCGGAGCATTTGTCCCGTCCCTGCCGTTCGTTATCTCCGCGGTGGTTCCGTCCGAGAAATGAATGACATAGCCGTCCTCATTGGCCTCCACCCTGTCTATCGTAACTTCCGCCTCCAAGGCGTCGATGATTCTCTGCAGGGCGTCAATGTCGGAGTTGATGCCTTGCACAGCCTCCTCAAGGGACGCGATCTTGTCGTCAATGTCATCGAGACGGTCCCGCAGTTCCGTGTCATCATACATGCTGCAGGCCCCCAAGGCGGCAGCAACAAGCGCAGTCAGCGCTGTTCTAAAAAGTCTTTTCATTTTTCAAATGGTATTAATGGTTGGTGTGTAAATACTATATGCGCAGGTATGTCTCCTGTGGTAACGGACCATTTTCGTCTGCCGTCAGGAGAGAAGCAGTGAAGGGTGCCGGGACTGACATAATCCTTGGCGTCCGTCACAAAAAACTCCTTTGTCACAGGATGTACAGCCAGACCATAGGGTACCTGGATGTTATTGTCTGTCCCGTCAGTGATGAAGCTGCGGGTGACGACCTGCCTGGTGACCGTATTGAGTATCGCGTAAGAGACAGTCCAGTCATTGGTAAGGTAGCTGAACTCAGTGCTGTAGATATACAGGGAATCCCCGCACAGGGTCATGTTGCTGTTGGGCAGCAGATGGAGCGTATCCGTGCAGACATCCGTCCTCGTATCTATGATGAATGTCTTTGACGGGACATCGTAATAGTCTCCGCGTGAGGAGACATAGAGGTTGCCGTAGCGGTCAGGCTCCAGACGGTGCAGATTGATGCCCACCGGTATCTTGTACAGTTCCTCGAAGCTGACCAGGTCTATGACGGACACCGTGCTGTCGTAGTCCGGCACTCTGTATCCGCCGGAATTGGCCACATACAGTTTATTGCCCACCACGGCCATCTCCTCGGGCTGGTAACCCACGATACAGGAGTCCACTATCTCCAAAGTCGCCGTATCTATCTTGACCACCATGCCGATACGTGCATCCGGGTCTATCTTCACCGGCCCGGCGTATGCGCTGACGTACGCATACCTGTCCTTGAAAGCCAGGTAACGGCAGTTGGGCACGGCTATCTTGGTTATATGCCTGACACTCTGCACGTCCATGACTTCCACATAGTTGGAGCAGTTGATTACCGCCCACAGCCTCCCGCCGTAGATCTTGATGTCGTTGCCCACGTCCCCGAGATCCTTGACCTCATTGGGGTTGCGCTCCCCGTAGATGTTGCGGGTGTAGACCCCGGTCGTGTAGTCGTAGTAGTCGAGCGATGCCTTGTTGCTGCCCATATTACCCTCGTTGAGCAGGTAGAAGCCGCAGATGTCACCTGAGACCGTATCCCAGGGATTGACCTCCACCGGCTCAGAGGGCAGCACGGGTAACTCGCCGCGGCATCCCTGCACAGCGGCAAGCGGAAGTATTGAAATAAGCAGAAAAATGTTTCTTATCCTCATATTGTAAGACTTAATGTTATCCTGAAATTGGTGCCTGGCATGGGGTACCACTTGACCACCTCGTACTGCTGGTTGAAGATGTTGTTGACCTCCGCAGTCACTCCCAGCTCGGTCTTTCCGATGCCGAACACCTTGGAGAGCGAGAGGTCGCTCGTGTACCACGGCAGGATGTAGTTCACCGGCACATTGCCGCCCAGCATGTATCTCTCTCCGGTATAGACAAAGCTGTAATGAAAGTCCCATGTCCCGTAACTCACACTCAGCACGGCGGAACCGCTGTGGACCGGCACGTACGGTATCTGGTCTCCGTAAGTGCTGATTACCCCCTCGTACCCCTCGTCCTTCTTAGTCTCGGTAAAATCCTGCGCCCTCTGCCAGGTGTAGTTCAGCATGACGGTCACTCCGACAGGCCCGAAACGCATGGACGGCATGAGCGCGACATCCACGCCCCTCACCACCACATAGCCGAGATTGACCATCGTCCAGACGAGCTGGTTGGATGTCGGGGTAGCGATAATCTTATCCTTGACCGTATTGTAATAGGCGTCCACACTGGCCCGCAGCCCCGCGAACCATGCATTCCGGAATGTCTTGTTGTAGGATATGCCCACATTGTACTGCACAGTGTATTCCGGCCTCAGATTACGGTTGCCGAGCTGGACATAGTACAGGTCGTTGAATGTGGGCATACGGAAGATTTTCTTATAGAAGGCCCTGATGCTCAGCCCGGCATTCTTCCACGGCGTATAGGAGACTATCACCGTGGGAGTCCACTCGCTCTTGTCCCCTGCCGTCTCCATACCGCGCTTGCTGACATCATGGACGTAAGTATGCAGCAGGCTGGCCTGGGCACTGAGACCGAAATCGAAATTGACCGAGGTGGCCGCCGCCGAGAGGACGGTCAGCCTGCGGGGCTGGATGAAATTGGCATTGAACATCTCCGTGCCGTCAGCGTCCAGGCTGTTCCACTGCAGATCGCAGGCCAAGCCCGCACTCCACACGCGGTTTATGGAAAACAGATGCGAGGTGGTCAGATACAGCTCCTGCTGCCAGTAATGATTGTCCATCGGCTGCACCGTACTGTGCGGAGGCATGACATAGTTCATGTAATCATTGGCATATTTAGCCTGAACCTTGAAGCTGTAGAAATCCGCCGCCCTATGCGTAACCGCCGACTGCACGAATATATTGCGGTCCTTCTGCCGGTCCTCGTTAAGCAGGGCTATACCGTAGTCCTTCTTGACCGCCGCCCCGGGATAACCCCGTTCCGACCAGTAGAAATAGCCTTTGACCATAAAATCCGTGCGGGGCATGTTGCCGAAAAGCCCGGCCTCCGCCCTTACGTACATTACATCCCCGTTCCTGCGTACTTCCGTGGTGTCATATCCTCCTTCCCGGCTGTACCGAAACTTGTAACGCCCTGAAGTATTGAGAAACTCGACATTGGCGGAGGTGCTGAGCCACCGTCCCGCCCTGCTCTCCCACAGGGCCGAGAGGTCGATAAGGTCGAAAGAGCCGCTGCGTGCCTTGAAATTGAGATTGTTTCGCTTACCCTCCCGGAACCTGGGACGGCGGGAGACCATATAAAGAGCAGCTGCCGACGCATAGTCTCTGGCTGACTGGAATATATCGCTTTTCTGCCCGTTGTACACCGACAGGACCTCCATGTTGTCCATCGAGAACTTGCCCAGGTCCACCGTCCCGTTCTGGGCATTGGATATCTGGATGCCGTCATAGAACACCCCGACATGCTGGCTTCCCAGACTGCGCACATTGACAGTCTTCAATCCCCCGATGCCGCCGTAGTCCTTGACCTGTACACCGGAGAAATACCGCAGCGCATCGGCCACCGAATTGGACCTCAGCCTCTCAAGCTGCTGTCCGGCAAGTTTTTGCGCCGGAACAATCTCCCTTATCCGATCAGCTGTCACGACCACCTCACAGAGGGTATCCTCAGGCATCTCCGGGACTCCGTCCTGGGCCCGCAGCATAACCGTCACCGACAGCAGCACCGCAACAACAGGCAGTACAATACCAGTTTTCCTATAACAATCCATTGCCAAATAATTTTCCAACTCCCGGGATACCCATGCGCCAGAATCGGCAGAATGCAAGGCGGCACAGCACCGCTCATTTCCGCAGTTTCTGATGCATGGGGACTGTCTGTGTCCTGAAGAAGGAAAATCATTCAGCTATGCCGCACCCGTACTCCCGCAGGGCAGACAGTCACAACTGAAAGCAGGTCTTCTGACTTATTCCTCATCGCGGCAGCCTTCCCACCCTTTCAGGCAGTGGCTAAAAGATGACCGCGTGACTTCCGTCCGGGATGGACGTGGAAATTACAGCAGCGGGAACTGTCCGGGATTCTCACCCGGTTCCCTTTTGATTCCTCCACCGCAGAGCGGCGGAACGGAAACTTTCAGCGTCGCAAATGTAGATATTTTTCCGGATATTCCAAATTATATGCAGTGCCGTAAAAAACACATTTACCTCAGATACTCGCGGTAGAAGGCCTCTATCCGGTCGAAGGGAATCTTCTCGAGGTTGTCGTAGAGGTCGGTGTGGACCGCATCCGGGACGATGAGCAGCTGCTTGTTGTCGCCCCGGAGCTTCTTGTAGGTATCCTCGCTGAAATAGCGGGAATGTGCGTTCTCACCATGAACCAGCAGAACTGCGCTCTGTATCTCACCGGCATATGCCAGAATAGGCATGTTGAGGAAAGAAAGGGACGATGTCCTGTTCCATCCACCGTTTGAGTTGAGCGAGCGCTTGTGATAGCCGCGCGGAGTCTTGTAATAGGCGTAGTAGTCCTTCACGAACTGGGGAGCGTCCTCAGGCAGAGGGTCGATGACTCCTCCGGCAAGCGTATATGTGCCGTTCCGGTAGTCCTCGGTACGCTGGGCGTTGAGCTGACGGCGGGTCTCGAGGCGGGCATCGGCATTGTCCGCTGCATCGAAATAGCCGTTGGCTGTACACCGGCTCAAGTCGTACATCGTAGAAGCCACCGTGGCCTTGATGCGGGTGTCTATTGCCGCTGCATTGACCGCCAGTCCGCCCCAGCCGCAGATGCCCAGGATGCCGATGCGCTCCGGATCCACATCCTCACGGGTGGACAGGTAGTCCACCGCTGCGCAGAAATCCTCCGTATTGATGTCGGGCGAGGCGACATAACGGGGCTGTCCGCCGCTCTCTCCGGTAAACGAAGGGTCGAAGGCAATGGTCAGAAAGCCGCGTTCGGCCAATGTCTGCGCATACAGTCCGGATGCCTGCTCCTTCACGGCTCCGAAAGGACCGCTGACGGCTATTGCGGGCAACTTGCTGCCATCCGTATTCTTGGGAATGTAGAGGTCTGCGGCGAGTGTTACTCCATAGCGGTTGTGGAAGGTGATCTTGCTGTGAGTCACCTTGCCGCTCCTGGGGAATACTTTGTCCCACTCCTGAGTAAGATTCAATTGCTCTTCCATTTTGCTCACTGTATTGTCTGTATTTCCGGCACTCTGCCGTCCCTCCCCGCATCCTGCACAGAGGACACCGGCAAAGAGTGCGACAACTGATAATGTCAGGACTTTTTTCATTCCGTTCTACTTTTTGTTGACTTCTGCATATTCCTCATCCGTCACAGGCTCCAGCCATTCGTTTGAAGTGTTCTCACCGGGAATCTCGAATGCCAGATGCGCGAACCAACTGTCAGCGGCCGCTCCATGCCAGTGCTTTACATTGGCAGGAATATGAATCACATCACCGGGAAGCATCTCCACAGCAGGCTTGCCCTCCTCCTGGTACCAGCCTCTGCCTGCCACACATACAAGCATCTGTCCGCCTCCCTTGGATGCACGGTGGATGTGCCAGTTGTTGCGACAGCCCGGCTCAAAAGTAACATTACTGAAAGAGACCTGCTCCATAGATATAGGCGCCAGGTAACTGTTGCCTATGAAGTACTCTGCATATGCGGTATTGGGCTCTCCTATCGGGAATATCATCTCGCGCTGGAAAGCGGCCTTTCCACCGTCTGCCTCTGTATCCTCGGCCCACACGTCCTTAGCAAGACGGAAAGCGCCCCAAGCATTGGGCCATCCGGCATAGAATGCGATGTGGGTAAGCATCTCGGATATCTCGGTACGGGTCACGCCGTTCTGCCTTGCGAACTGCAGATGATGGGTCAGTGATGAGTCGATGATGCCCTTGCCCACCAGTGTGGCAATGGTAATCATGCTGCGGTCATGCGGGCTCAGGCCCGGACGGTTCCATACCTGACCGAAAAGTACGTCGTCATTGAGCTCCGCGAACTTGGGAGCGAACTCTCCCAGCTGCACATGTCCGGCAGTCTGGGTAATCTTCTCTTGTGCCATAATAGATTGTACGCTAAATGTTGTGATAATCAATCCCAAAAGGATCGAAATTCTGATAATTGTCCTTGTTGTACCCATATTCTGTAAATTTTACAAGACAAAATTAGCCTTAAATCATCAGAGGCCCGTAACCGTTTTTACAGAGAATTGTATGAAAATTACAGATTGGAGAAAATGGCCGGAACAGCAATAAACTAAATTTTTAGTTGCATTTTTAATTTTTTAGTTATAGCTTTGTACGCAGAAACTGGAAATAATATATACCATGGCTAAAATAATAAAGGAAGGAAGACAGGAACTCACCAAGGCTGAACTGGAAATCATGCAGGTAATCTGGAAAAGAGGCAAGGTCCTGGTACATGATATCCTGGACGAGATGTCAGAGCCAAAGCCGGCATACAACACGGTATCTACCATAGTTCGGATACTGGAGAGCAAGGGTTTCGTCTCACACAAGGCTTACGGCAGGACTTACGAGTATTTTCCTCTGGTGCCCAAAGACGAATACACCGGTTCCTACATGCGCACAGTGCTGGACAACTTCTTCGACGGCTCGGTAAGCCGGATGGTCAACTTCTTCTCCTCACAGCAGTCAATCTCTACCGAGGAGACCGATGAGATTCTGAGAATCCTGAAATCAGGCAAATAATCTTCTGGCGGATAAGACACAGAACCGATGAGGATAATCGAATACATACTGGAGGTACTGATATGCAGCGGCCTGTTCCTGATGCTGTACCGATGGTTGCTGGCAGGAAAAGTCAGCTACCGGATCTGCAGGGCATATATAGTGGGAACAATGTTGCTGGCAGCCGCCATCCCTGCGCTGGACGTGCCGCTGTACCCTCCCTCCAGGCCATCCGCGACATCAGGCATGACCATCTTTCAGGAAGGGACCATGCCCGGAAGCCGGGACTTGGCCTACGGCTTTGGCGAAGAGAGCATCGCGGACCTCACTGACGGAACACCACCGCATACCGATGCTGCCGGATTGAGTCCGGACGGTACTGATGCCGCAAGGAACGCAGACGGCAAGACCGCTGTACTGAAGACCGCCACTGTGCTGTACGGCCTGACAGCCGCCGCATCCATTATCCTGATACTCCTCAACATCATAAGGATACGCCGCCTGCGCCGGCACTCCCGCCTGACCCGCATGAATGACTGGACACTGGCCGAGAGCGACAAGATTCAGACCCCGTTCTCATTCCTGCGGACAGTCTACATGGGCCTGAGCTACACTCCGTCCGAACACCGCATGATTCTCACCCACGAGGCCAGCCATGTCCGGCACCGGCATTCCTACGAGCGGATAGTCCTCTCTGTACTGCGCAGCCTGCTGTGGTTCAACCCATTCCTATGGATGGCCGAAAAAGACCTCAGAGAAGTGCAGGAATGGGAGGCCGACCATGACGTACTCGACAAAGGCAATGACCTGACTCTATATAGAATCGCGATATTCAAGCAACTCTTTGGCTATAATCCGGATATATCCAGCGGGTTGAATCACTCACTCACTAAAAAACGGTTTATTATGATGACAAAGACTCAGCTCGGCCGCTACGCCTTCCTCAGACTGGCCGCCGCCCTTCCGCTGCTCACAGCGACATTCCTCGCGTTCGGCTGCGGCAACAGGACACAGACACCTCCCAAAAACATGACAGGCTCTGACAGCACCGTCATCCAGACAGCAGCGGATGCCGGAACACAGCAAGACTCCGTCATAGTAATCGACATCTCTCAGGACGGAAATGATGTAAAACTCAACGGAAAGAGAAGCAGTTATCTTGAAGTACGCGAATACCTTGCCGGGGAAAAATCCCCCGAAAGCACAATCCGTATCAACTTCAACGGAGACTCCCATACGGGCATTCTGTCTGACATCTCCAATGCCATAGACAGCACAAGAGCAATAGAATACATGATTATTGAGGGCAATGACAAAGATCATAAAGTACGGATAAAATTCGCATCAGACACAGCAGCCACGGAAATTACGGACAATGCGCTCAAACCGGACACCGTCAGCGTAAAAGTCTCATATAAAGACGCATCATCCGACATACCGTCTGCAAAGGACTCTGCCTCAACCATCACCTTCCAAATCACAGACACTGGGAATAAGACATCCGTCGTAATCAACGGCCGGGAATATGAATATGACAGCCTCGGCGACATAGGCAGCGTATTCTCCGGGATTAAGTCTGACAACATATCCTCGGCTGACATAACAGTAATCGGAGATGTCGTCATGGGAGTGCTCACAGATGTCAAGCAGAGCCTCAGAAAGGCTGGCGTCAGACAAATAAGCATTGCGTACAAAACAGATGCGGACACGACATCTCCGACTACCGAGATAATGCGCATACTGCCTCCTGCCCTTAAAGAGAATGCCGATTCCGCAGGGACTGCCACATCTGAAATCCCAATCACCGACATCAGATGGAAATATATCCATCAGATCATGGTCAACAGCAACGACAGGATCATGATGGACGGATACCAGGTCACACTGGAGGAGATACCGCAGAAAGCCGTGGAGATAATAGAGGCCCAGGGAATCCGCACAGATGACACTGACGGAGACTGGTTCGGAGCCGTATTCGCAATCAGGAGCGACAACACCTCGTCCTCTGAGTTGTACGTCAAGATTCAGAGTGCCCTCGATGAGGCTTACGACACCGTCAGGGACAGATTTGCCCGGAAGATGTTCGGCAAACCGCTCAGCGGCCTTACCCCCGAAGAACTGGACGAGATACGCAACACCATTCCGAAAATAATAGCCGAACCCGAGCAGCTGAAGTACGAAGAACCTCCAAGACCCTAATACCAGCCACTTACAGTAATATCATCATGAAAACAGGGAAAATCAACCAATTACTGCGACTTGCAATAGTGTTTGCCACAATCACGCTGCCTGCGGGCATGTCCGCACTGGCACAGCAGTCCGGTTCACAACAACAGAACGAGGTCCTTCTATGGCCCATAGCCGGCACACAGACAGGCGAGGGCATCATCGCCAGGCCGCAGCAGTATGTCGGCGACCGGCTTAATTTCGGCAATCTGTATATCGGGGCCGAATACGGTACACCAGTGCTGGCTCCTGCGGACGGGACAATCTACTGGCCCTGCGTGAGCGTAAGGTGGCAGACAGGTATGATGAGCTATCGCACTGATGAGAATCTGACATGGAACGAACAGATTGCCAGCGTAGTGGAGGGCGGTGATTACGATGTTCCGGACAGGTGCGTAACCGTAGGACTCGGAATCCGTCTGCCGGACGGAGAGAAAATTCATATCCACGGACTAATTGGAGACATGGTGCTCAAGGACGGTCAGAAAATCAGCCGTGGCGATACCCTCGGCTACGTGGCCTGGTGGGAGCCGTCCATCGAGGAGCCGCACATAGTCCTGTCAAAGGACAGCAAAAAAGGTTCGGCCACGGACCCTATGACCCCATTCGGTCTTCCTACCACTTTCATAGAACCGAAGGCCATTGTCATCCCTGACAGCCTGACCGCAGAGCAGGCGCAGGAGGATTTCCGGGCCCTGATGGATGTCCTGGAGACCGAATATCCGCCGCTTTACGATGTGGTCTCTCCGGAAGAACTGGCCGCATTTGACTCGGCCACGGTGGCAGGTCCGTTCAGCCGCACCATCTCATATACAGATTTCTGGATTGTGATAAGACGGTTCACCGCCCTGGTACATGACAGCCATATAGGAGTAATGACATCCATTGAGACCAAAGATCTGAAAGTCGCAAACATCTTTCCCGGCGTGCTCGGGGACAGTCTCATAGTCACACGGGTGATGAACGGCAAGGGGCTGGAGCGTTTTGTCGGACGCAGGATTGCGGCGATAGACGGCAGGCCGGCAGAAGAAATCATCAACGAGGTCGGGAAATACAAGGCACGCGGCTATGACGGCAGCAGCGAAAGTTGCAGGAACTACCAGATGGCTACGGTGTGGAACTGGTATTTCGACGATTCCGAAGTGTACAACGGCACCAAGGAAGAGGCCGTAATAGAATTTGCCGATGGCGAGGTTTACCGCGACCGATGGATATCCCCACAGAAGGCCACGGGCTACTGGCCCGTTCCGGACATAAACAAGATGGCTCATTACAGTCACCTCATCCGGTACAAGGAGCACCCCTACAGCTTTCGGATGCTCAATGATTCCACCGTGTACTTCGGCCTCAGCTCATTCCAGATTTCCAAGGTAGACCGGGATGCGGTCAGAGACTCGATAGCCGCCTACATAGATGTACCCTACATGGTCATGGACCTTCGGGACAACTCCGGCGGAGACATCTACTTCACCAACGAACTGCTGTCCATCTTCCTTACCGACTCGACCCGCAACCTCGGCGGCTACTCCTACGTCAAGACCCGGGGTCCGCTGAAACATTCGCTCAATTACGGCCCTGACCAGATTGTATTCCCTGACTATCAGCCGGTGGAAGGCAAGGAAGGCTTCTATGCCCCTTCGGAGAACAGCCGGGTGCTCTACCCCGACTCTACCCTCAACTACCGGGGCCGCCTCTACATTCTCACCGACGAAACCTCCTGCTCCGCCGCATCGCTCTTTCCCTCCGTCCTGGTACGCAACCGCCGGGCCGTGACCGTAGGCCGCGAGACCATGACCGGCTACCATTACATGACGGCCATGAAGTACAACGAGGTGCGTCTGCCTAACTCCATGATTGTCCTGCATATTCCCCTGGTGCTGGAGGTATTCGACACTGCCGTGACACCCCGCACGCCCAAGGGCCGCGGCCTGATGCCGGATTACCCGGTACCTGCGACTTACGAGGAGTATTTCACCGCCAAAGAGGATTTTATCCTCAACCGCGCTCTTGAACTTATCGAGCAGGGGCTCTACCTTCAGGAAGACTATTTTGCCGGAATAGACACGGCTGATGGCAGCGGTTACAAAGCGACATGGTGGATTATCGGAGCGGTCGCAGCCGTGACAGCGGCAGGAGCCATAACCATCAGCGTCATAAAACGCAGGCAACGGCAGAATAAAACAAAGCCCTGACTTTCATAAGCCGGGGCTTTGCCATATCAGAAAGGTTATGCGGTTTTACGACATAATTTTTTTAATATTCTGATGCATCCATATCGTTTACCTTACTTCCGCTATAGATGGTAGCTGAGTCCCTCCATTCGATTGTAATTCTGTTCTTCGTTCCTTCTTTCAAATCCGGAGTATAACTGCTGAAAGAACCATAGTCCGTCATTTCAAAATAAAAATTCCAGATCTTGTTTTCGTCCTGCATGATATTTACTTTTACATTGTCCGGACATCTAAGAGTCTTCATTCCATACATCTCGTAATTTTCAAAGTATTCCGTGTATTTGAAATTGGAATTCTGGAATTTAAAATTCCAGTGAGTGTCCGCTCCAGCCTGGGCAAGATCAATCTCTCCCTCGGTTGGAATGTTCTCTGCCATGTACATGAAACTGGGTACGGTTATGGGGTCATCAATAGACTCTTCGTATCCTTCAGGTCTGAAATAAAAGAAATAGGCATCGAAAGTCGCTCCTCCGTATTGCGGATCACCTC
>DVHR01000084.1 GCA_018711925.1 Candidatus Coprenecus pullicola | reverse complement strand
AAAACTCCCCCTACGAGCAGTACGACCTCCGAATCGAGCGGGAGCGGCAGGCCGCCGGGCAGCAGCCGTCCTGACCCGGAGTTTTTGACGAAAGTGGTTTTTTCTTCCGCACGGAATGACTTACCTTTGCAGGTGAATATTAAATGACAACTGGTATGAATGTAGAGTTTAAAAGCGGGCCGATCTTGACCGGTGAGTCAGCGCGGTGCTTTCTGGAAGAGAAAGCCAGAGTGGACAGCCTCCCTTACAGGAGACTGCCGGAGGGTTTCTTCGACGAGTTTGACAGATTCATGGAACGTTCTGAGGGATATTGGAGGGAGCATGAGGCGGGAGAGATTCAAACTGGCAGATAGAGCCGTATTTACAAGACTGGGGTCCCTGAGGAATCTGGATAAATTCTCATGCGGAAACGAACATATAGACGCATTTTTCAAGGATGAAGCGGTAAAGTACGAGGAAGAACTGCTTGCAAAATCATATGCATTCTGCGACGTGGAGAACGACAATGCCATAATCTGCATGTTCTCAGTGTCGTGCGACGGTATCCATACGGCACTTCTTCCAAGTTCGATAAAGAATAAAATACAGCGTGCAATACCCAATGCAAAACGGATGAGACGTTATCCGGCGATACTGATAGGCCGTATAGGCGTCAGCAGTCAATACCGCCGGATGGGCGTGGGATCACAGGTCCTCACTTATATTAAGAAATGGTTCCTGCATCCGATGTCCAAATGCGCATGCAGATATCTGATAGTTGACGCAGTGAATGACGAAGATGTCATGACCTACTATGAGGCAAATGGTTTCAGGCTATTATATCGGGACGAGCAGGCAGAGCGCACCGCATTCTCCATCAGCGGAGACGAGCCGCTCAGAACCCGCATGATGTACTGTGACCTGAGGCTCTGGCTTCTTCAGCAGAGCGTCTGACCCAAGTCTAAGACATTAAACACACTATACAACGATGAAAGATTACAGAATCGCGGTAGCCGGCACGGGCTACGTGGGACTGAGCATAGCCACGCTGCTGTCCCAGCACCATCACGTGACCGCCGTGGACGTCATCCCGGAGAAGGTGGAGATGCTCTCCCGGCGGCAGTCCCCGATACAGGACGAGTACATTGAGAAATATTTAGCGGAGAAACCCCTCGACCTGACGGCGACACTCGACGGACGCAGCGCCTACTCCGGCGCCGACTTCGTGGTCATCGCCGCACCGACCAACTACGACCCGGTGAGGAACTACTTCGACACCTCCCACGTGGAGGAGGTCATCGACCTGGTGCTGGAGGTGAACCCCGATGCGGTGATGGTCATCAAGTCGACCATCCCGGTGGGCTACTGCCGCAGCCTGTACGTCAGGTACTGGAAGCAGGGCCTCAGGAGGCTGAACCTTCTCTTCGCCCCGGAGTTCCTGCGCGAGAGCAAGGCCCTTTACGACAACCTCTATCCCAGCAGGATAATAGTGGGCGTACCCAAGCTGATAGACAGCCCGGAGTTCGAGGAGGAGAACGAGGCAATCGATGCTTTGGCTGATATCCCCTTCCTGGAGAATGCCGCACATGAGTTTGCCGGCCTGCTGCAGGAGGGTGCCATAGAGCAGGACATCCCGACGCTTTACATGGGGCTTAAGGAGGCCGAGGCGGTCAAGCTGTTCGCGAACACATACCTCGCGCTCAGGGTGAGCTACTTCAACGAGCTGGACACCTACGCGGAGGTCAAGGGGCTCGACTCCGCGGCCATCATCCGGGGCGTGGGCCTGGACCCGCGCATCGGCACTCACTACAACAACCCGTCGTTCGGGTACGGCGGCTATTGCCTCCCCAAGGACACCAAGCAGCTGCTCGCGAACTATGAGGACGTACCGCAGAACATGATGACGGCCATCGTGGAGAGCAACCGCACGAGGAAGGACTTCATCGCCGGTCAGGTGCTCAGGATGGCCGGAGCGCACGAGTACGACGGGCAGTGGGACCCGACGAGGGAGCACGAGACCGTCATCGGCGTGTACCGTCTGACGATGAAGACCGGCAGCGACAACTTCCGTCAGAGCAGCATCCAGGGCGTGATGAAGCGCATCAGGGCCAAGGGCGCGACGCTGATCATCTACGAGCCTACTCTGGAGGACGGCAGCACGTTCTTCGGGAGCGTTGTGGTCAACGACCTCGCGGAGTTCAAGCGGCGCTCGCAGGCCATCATCGCCAACCGCTACGACCCCTGCCTGGACGACGTGAGGACCAAGGTCTACACCCGCGACATCTTCCACAGAGACTAATTTCAAAAGGACATGCTACAACCTAATATCAGACTGTCCGGCGCCACTGTGTTGGTGACCGGTGCCGCCGGCTTCATCGGCGCGAACCTCGTCAAAAGGCTGCTTGACGGCTGCGCGGACTGCCGCGTCATCGGCATGGACAGCATCACCGACTACTACGATGTCAGGCTCAAGCACGAGCGTCTGGACGGACTTAAGAAGTACGGGGACAGGTTTATTTTCTTCCGCGAGTCCATCGCGGACAGGGATGCCGTGAACCGCATATTCGGAGACTTCAGTCCTTCCGTCGTGGTCAACCTGGCAGCCCAGGCCGGGGTCAGGTACAGCATCACCAATCCAGACGCCTACATAGAGAGCAACCTGATCGGATTCTACAACATCCTGGAGGCCTGCCGCCACAGCTACGACGGAGGACGCACCGGCGTGGAGCACCTGGTCTACGCCTCCTCGTCCAGCGTCTACGGCTCCAACAGGAAGGTGCCGTACTCCACCGATGACAAAGTGGACAACCCCGTCAGCCTCTACGCCGCGACCAAGAAGAGCAACGAGCTGCTGGCCCACGCCTACAGCAAGCTCTATAACATACCGTCCACAGGCCTGCGGTTCTTCACCGTCTACGGCCCCTGCGGCAGGCCTGACATGGCCTACTTCAGCTTCACGGACAGGCTGGTCAAGGGCGAGAAGATAAAAATATTCAACTACGGCAACTGTCTGAGGGACTTCACTTACATAGACGACATCGTGGAGGGCGTGGTGAGGGTCATGCGCCACGCGCCCGAGAGACGCGACGGCGGGGACGGCCTTCCCGAGCCGCCGTACATGGTGTACAACATCGGTAACAGCTCCCCGGAGAGCCTGTTAGACTTCGTGACCATCCTTCAGGAGGAGCTGGTCAGGGCCGGCGTGCTGCCCGGGGACTATGACTTCGACTCCCACAAGGAGCTCGTCCCGATGCAGCCCGGCGACGTGCCGGTCACCTACGCCGACACCGCCCCCCTGGAGCACGACTTCGGCTTCAGGCCCTCCACACCCCTCCGCACCGGACTCAGAAACTTCGCACGGTGGTATAAAGCCACATACGCACAGCATTGAACCGACTGCTGGCAGACTGTGGATTTTGACAGAAGTGGTTTTTTATTATCCAACTATGGGGTTAAAACCACGCAATTTATTGCGTCTACTTAAGTTTCTATAAAGATTATTATCTTTGTGCCATGGCAAATTATCGACACAATGGTCATACGGTAAGCAGTTTGACATGTCACCTGGTGTGGGCAACGAAGTACCGTTATGAAGTGTTACAGGGAGACATCCAGAAGCGGTGTCGAGAATTGCTGATACAGATATGTAACAGTGAGGATGTTCATATTCTGAAAGGAGTGGTGAGCAAGGATCATGTCCACATGCACATAGAGTATTCTCCTCATCAGAGCATAAGTCTGTTGGTGAAGAAATTGAAAGGCAGGACATCGCACCATCTGCAACAGGAATTCCCGAATTTGCGCAAGCGTTACTGGGGTCAGCACTTTTGGGCGATAGGCTACGGAGTGTGGAGTACAGGAGTAGTGAGCGACAAGATGGTCCAGGACTACCTGGAGCATCACCGCGATATACCAAATGCAGACGATGACACTTGGGTGTTGGGGTAGATGAAAATTTCATTTTCATGTGCGATACCAAAACTATGGACTTTAGTCCATTAGTAATTTATTTTAGAACAAACTGCGTATTTTTGTCATTGGATTAAATATTAAAAATACGAACTTTATGGCTATAGAATTTAAGAGCGGGCCGGTGCTGACAGGGGAATCGGCCAAAAAGTTCCAAGAAAGACTGGAGATGGTGGACAGACTTCCGGAGAAAGAACTGCCGGAAGGTTTCTATCAAGATTTGGAAGAATGCATTGAGAGGTCAAGAAGATTTGTGAGGGAGCATGAGGCGTTGGGATTTCAAGCTGTCTGAACTGTGCGAGCATGTCCGGCTGCCGCAAGGTCAACTGCTGGAGGATTTCACATGCGGAGACACAGATATCGATGATTTCTTCCGAAAGGAATCATTACTGTATGAAAAAGAACTTTTAAGCAAGTCTTACTGTTTTTTTGACAATAGAAAGAATTGCATCATCTGTGCATTTTCCTTGTCAAACGACAGTATCAAGACTCCTTTATTGACAAAATCTGCAAGGAACAGACTGCAGAGGAATATTCCGAACGAAAAGCGGACCCGCACATATCTCGCCGTCCTGTTGGGGCAGCTTGTCGTCAATGCCAACTACCGCAATATGTCGATTGGTTCACAGACGATAGAGTACCTGAAAACATGGTTGACACACAGCAGCAATAAGACGGGCTGCCGTTTCATCCTTGTGGACTCACTCAACAATCTGCAGACGATCAATTTTTACGAAAGAAACGGCTTTATTCAACTCTACTCGTCCGAGCAGGAAGAGCGCGAGGCTTTCACGCTGCCTTCCAGCGTATCGCTCAGGACGCGGATGATGTACTGTGACCTGAAGCTCTGGCTGCAGACTCGCTGATGAAGATATAAGCCCTTACGGATACATTACCTCAGAATAGCAAGCTATGGAAATGAGGAGATAAATAAGCATATTTTCGTATTGACCGTCAATATGTACAAGCACTACTTCAGTACCTGCAATAACGTACAGCATTCATGGCGACC
>DVHR01000083.1 GCA_018711925.1 Candidatus Coprenecus pullicola | reverse complement strand
GCCGGAGTAGAGGTAGTCTTCAATGCTGCCAGGATTTCCGAGCCAGTCTTCTTCCAGAAAGTATTTGATATCTTCTTCGATAAGTTCCATGTCGCTGCCGAAAGCATCGAATTCGGATTTTTCTATTACGGCTCTATAGTATGTTGCATTCTCATTGGATACCGTGATGTCAAAGTATACGCCGTCGGAGGAGATTGACGCGATGGCAATGATAAAAGAGAGCCCTTTATCTACTTCCTCCTCGCTTTCCTGGATGAACGTTATCGCAGTAATGTCATCGGCTCCTGGATAGCTTAGCGAGATGGTGCCCTGTCTTGGCTCACTGCCAGGTTCAGAAATGTTCTGCGCCACAGTAAATGCAATACTGCCGTTTTCGGTGCTCTCAACCGTAATCCATTCCTGCTCCGCTATGGCTTTCAGCGTGGCACCTTCCGCTGGATGCTCTATTGTATAGGCTGCGGTATATTGTCCACCCTCATAAGGAATGACAGTGGTATTGTCCCAAGATATGTTCACTATAGGAGTTTCGGGCTCATCGGGTTTGTCGGGCATAGGCGCGGATTGAGTAACTTCTACGGAGATGGTCTCCGCACTGGGATATTCGATTGTTATGACCGCTGTCCTGTCCTTTGGATCTTCCTCGTCTGTCTCGTATTTCAGTACTTCGAATGTCAAAGCAGTCTCAGTGAATACAGGACTTACAATCCAATTGCAGTCGGCTAGAGCCTTGGTCTGTGCCGCCCCGTTCTTTACAGGGTTTTTTACCGTTACCCTGAGGCTGACAGTCTCGCCTTCAGGGCTTACGACAGCACATGTCTCTACATTTACTACGGGTTTGTCAACAGGTTTTTCTTCATTTTCTTTTTGGCAGCTTATGACAAGAGTCATGGCTGAGGCCAGAATAATTGTAGGGAATAGGGTCTTCATATAATAAGTATTTGTTTATTAAGTTGTTTAAGATGCTGTAGAGTCCATAATTGGAATACAAAAATCATCAAAGTTTTTAAGATAAATGTTGCCAAATGTCAACAGTTGTTTTATAATGCGTATTTTTGCTTACGATGAAACAGTATATGTGATTTTTAAAAGTGAAGTGAAATGGAAGATTATGAGATGCGTTTTTCACAAGAAGGCTCTTTTGTGTTGCCCGATGATTTGGTTGTTAGAGTTTTAAAAGGAGGGACAGATGTGATGCTTAATCCAAGGGATAACTGTATAGGTTATGGGAAGGTAGACAGGGATGTATACGTTGTCGTAAATGGTGTTCTCAGGGCGGGATATTTTGATGGCAATAAGGAGGTAACTCTTGCTTTTACAGACATAGGTACGATATTTATGTCTCTTGCCGGGTATTTTACGGGAAAGCCTGCTTTTATATATTACGCGGCATGTACCAAGTGTCTGGTCAAGCGTATTCCAAAAAAATATTTTGACGATGTAATAGAAGAGTCGCCTGTATTTGCTCGCTGGGTGTACTCGGTGGCAATTCATCAGTTGTATGCTTTGGAGAGAAAAGTCTCTCTTATCAATGGGACTGTCAAGGAAAGATATATTGCATTGATTAAGAACAGGCCGGACATCATCAAAAATGTCTCAATGAAGGTGATCGCCAGTTATTTGGGTGTCTCGCCCTATTATCTCTGCCGCTTGAAGAAGAGTCTTTTGAATGAATAAATTTGGGGAATTGGGAAAATTGCTATACTTTTGTACCCCACATAAAAGAACGGTGAGGTGGGTGAGTGGCTTAAACCAGCAGTTTGCTAAACTGCCGTACGGGTTACCGTACCGGGGGTTCGAATCCCCCCCTCACCGCAAAAGGGTACAAAGAGGCCGCAGAACTTGTTCTAGCGGCTTTTTTGTACCCTTTTGCAAAGCCCGCCGCCAGGCGGGCGGGGATGTGCGACCGCAGGGAGCTCCGATATCGTTTAATTTTTTGCGGTACGGGCTTAGCGATAGGACAAAGCGATTATATTTGTGGTTATAATCGTGAAGTGTATATGAGAAAATTCAGATTTGCCGCATATCTGTGCCTGACGGTGTTGATGGCTGCAGCCGGAAGGATGCCGGTGCAGGCACAGGATTTGGAACCTTACCGGGACTGGTTCGGAAGCTACGGCTTCACGGACAGTCTCGGTAATATCGTTATAGAATGCCGGTTCGATGATGTCAAGGGATTTACAGAGGGCTATGCTCCGGTTCTGTCGCGCGGAGGTAACGTCCTGGGTGAGGGTGGAGTCTTCGGAACGTTGTCGCCCACGTTGAAGTGGGGCTATATAGACACATCGGGCATGATAGTGATACCTTGTCAGTTTGATCTTGCAGAACAGTTCTCGGAGGGTTATGCCGCCGTGATGTCAGGTAACAAATGGGGCTTTATCAACCATGTGGGAGATACTCTGGTCTCGTATAAGTATGATGAGGTCCGCAAGTTTGTCAACGGCTACGCGGCTGTGCGCCAAGGGCAGAAGTGGGGTTATATCGACACTGAGGGACAGGAGTTGGTGCCGTGTATATATGATGCGGCCGGCAGTTTCGGTCAGGACGGTTTCGCGGCGGTCACCAAGGCGGATTCCTCCGGCTTTGTTTTCCGTAACGGCAACTGGTATGCCACCAAGGACAGGGCATTGAACTGGATCAGAGGCATACCTTTTTCTATTTATGCCAAGGACAAGATGATGAACAACATGAACGAGTGGCAGCGTCTGGCGCCTGGCGAGTCCGTACCGGACTGGGAGGCCAGGGTCAATGACGAGACATTCATGGCCAGGCTTGACGGTCTGGAACTGCGTTTCGGCGCTGGATATCTGGCAGCCAATCAACTGGAGAATCCAGAGTGCCTGCTGGGAGCCTACGACTCACTTGCCGGTACATTTGCGGTGAGTGTGCGGGAGGGCTTCAGGGAGTACCGTCTGGATCTGCCGGTGCCGGCGGATGATGCGGCCTCAGTGGAGAGCGGATGGAAGAGAGTCAAGTCGCAGTTCAAGTATTTTATCAACCATGACAGGCCGGCGGTGTCGGAGGCCGTCTTTACTCTCCCGGGCCGGAAAGTTTACGAATGGAAAAATCCGGAGTATGACGCGGCGGGTCATCATCTGCTGCTGGATTATGATCTGGATGATGTGGATTTCACTCTTCCAGGCAAGATATACCGTGAGACACTCAAATACGTGCGGGACTCATCAGCCGCCGATACAGACAGTTCTCTGCCCGGCAGGTCAGGCCGCAATGTGGACACTTATGCGATAATCATTGCCAACGAGCACTATCTTTCCGGTGAGTCAGTGCCGTATGCGTTGAATGACGGGAAAATATTCTGCGAGTACTGCAGGACCAGACTTGGGATTCCCGACAACAATATCAGGCTCATCTCCGATGCCAGAACGGAGGATCTACGTTCGCTGGAGTCCTGGCTGGAAAAAGAGGCCCGCTTGTTCAATGTGGATACCCGCGTCATAGTTTATTATTCTGGCAAGTGCGCAGTGGATGACGTTCTGCGTGAAGTGTTCGTCCTTCCGGTGGACTATGTGGCGGGTGGCGTTCAGGGAGGTCTGAGCCTGAACGCCATGTATTCCAGGCTTCTTAATACACCTGCCGACAATGCTCTTTTTATTGTTGACGCTTCCTACGGCAAGATAGGCAGGGACGGCATGCGCTCCGACGTCTTTTATACCACGGAAGTGGATATGCGTACTCTGCGGCCTGCCGAGAGGATGGTGACTTTCTATGCGGCCGGAGCCGAGGAGGGGGCTTATCCTTATCCTCAGAAGAAGCACGGACTGTTTACGTATTTTCTTTTGAAAGCTTTGCAAAACAACCCTGAGATAACCTACGGGGCACTGTTCGACTATGTGTCGGCGAACGTGGAGCATGTCTCGGAGGAACTCTACGGCAGGGAGCAGAAGCCTGAGGTCTATTCGTCCGAATGGGATGGAGAGGCCTGGCGGGACTTTACTCTGTAGCGATGAGCCTTCTGCTGATACGGATGAACCGGGTGCAGAACATCAGTGCCGCTGCCGCGAGTCCAAGCAGCAGGCCGATCCACACGCCCTCAGGACCCAGGCCGAGTGTAAATCCGAGCAGGTAGGCGCAGGGCAGGCAGATGGCGTAGTAGGATATGGCCGAAAATACTGTAGGAATATTGATGTCCTTGAGACCCAGCAGGGAAGACCGGCTGGCCAGTTGTATGGCGTCAAAGATCTGGTATAGGGACAGTATGATAATCAGTTTTCCTGCTATCGGAATCACGGCCGTGTCATCAGTGTACATGTATGGTATGAGCCTGTGCAGGGATATGAACAGGATTCCGAAAAATACCATTATCGCCACGGCCATGTGTACAGCTGCTATGCCTGCGTGGAATGCGTCCCTGCGGTGTCCGGCGCCGAACTGGTGTGATACGCGTATGGTGGCCGCCGAGCCTATGCCTGTGGTAATCATGAATGACAGCGAGCTGAGATTCTGGGCTATCTGATGCGCGGCCAGTTCGTATTTGCCCATCCAGCCCACCATGATGGCCGCGAAACTGAAGGCGGTTACTTCGAGCAGATTCTGCAGTGATACCGGGATGGACATCTTCAATTGCCGGTATATTTCGGACAGGTGTATGGGCTTGCGCGGTGTGAGCCGGACGAACTTTCTGTATTCCTCTACCCTGAACAGGATGATGAGAAATGTGATGGCGCCGGCGATTCTGGAGATAAGAGTCGCCCAGGCCGCGCCTGCTACTCCGAGTCTCGGTGCTCCGAGGTTACCGTAGATGAGGACCCAGTTGAGGAATATGTTGAGCAGGTTGGTGCCTATAGTTATCCACATCTCGTTGCGGGTGTTGCCGATGCCCTCTGAGAAGAAGCGGATATTGAAAAAGGCGATCATCGGGATGAATCCGGCCACGATGATGAAGTAGTAGTCCTTGGCGTGGGCGAGCACCTCCGGGTCCTGGCCCATGCGGTCCATGAAGGCTCCCACTGTCAGCATGATGCCGGTAAGTACGACTGCCATTACGGTGTTGAGTACGGCGGAATTGCAGAGAGCCGAGGCTACGGCCCGTCCGTCTCCTTTTCCGAAGTGCTGTCCTATCACCGGGGTCACGCCCTGAGTGAAGCCTATGGCGAAGACCAGCCCGATCATGATGATGGCGTTGGCAAAAGAGACTCCGGCCAGCTCGGCCGCTCCCAGATGCCCCACCATGATGTTGTCCGCCAGCTGCACCAGCACCTGTCCGGCCTGGGTGATCATCACTGGAAACGCCACCTTCAGATTCCTTTTATAAAAAGGTATATATTCCTGTAGAGTCATATTGTGTCCTTTCTTGAAAAACGGGCGGCAAAAGTACTAAAAATTCCCTTAGGAAACAGAAATGGTATTATATTTGCATTTAATATGATATTTAACTGCTTATTAAATACGCGATGAAAGAAAAGGAAGACAAGACCGGCGGTGACGGCAGTATGGAGGAGCGGATACTCGCGTGTGCGGAGAGACTGTTTCTCAACAAGGGGTACAATCTGACCAGCATGACGGAGATTGCCCGTGAGGCCGGCTGCACCCAGGCGCTGGTACATTATTATTTCAGGACGAAGGAGAACCTCTTCTCGAAGATCTTTGAGGGCAAGTTCCATCTTTTCATCGACTGCATCGTCCGGAAGGAGGACGAGAATCTTCCGTTCGAGGAGATCGTCGCGGTCAGGACTTCCAGACTGTTTGACCTGATGGCCGCCAACCGGAGGCTGCCCTTTGTGTTCCTGAGCGAGTTCATCATCAATCCGGATCAGCGGTTCAGCCTCAAGGACAATATAGTCAGTCTCTGCGCGGAGGCGACCTCCCGTCTGGAAACGATGATTGCCGCCGAGGTGGAAGGCGGCCGTATCCGTCCTGTCGGGACGATGGACATCACCCTGAATATGTTTTCCCTTGTGGTGACATTTTTCATAGTCCTGCCTTTTCTGGAGGAGATGGGCTTTGTCACTGATGCCAACAGGGATGAGTTCATAGAGCAGCGCAGGCAGGAGATACTTAAAACCCTGATAGGAGGACTGAGACCATGAAGGCTTATATCGGAAAGTATGTGATGACCGCTTTGTCGGCGGCGGTGCTGGCGGCAGGTACGTTGCCGGTGTCCGCACAGTACCGGGTCTCTCCGCAGACGCAGCAGTATGCGGATGTTCAGGATGCAGCCGTGTCCGATACTCTGCGGGGAGCTGCGGTGGACGGAGACTCTGTCTACACTATAGAGAGATGCTACACTCTGGTGGAGGAGAATTATCCTCTGGTCAGGCGGTACGGTCTGCTGGACCTGACGGAGGAGTTTACCCTGAAGAACGCCTACATGAATTATTTCCCCCAGATATCCCTGCAGGGATCCGCATCCTGGCAGACTGACGTACTGCAGTTCCCGTTTGACCTGAGTCCCTACGGGATAGACATGCCTACTTTCAGCAAGGACCAGTATGCGGCTGTCATCGAACTCTCGCAGGTGCTCTGGGACGGAGGCATGATAGCGGCCAACCGGGCCAACATCAGGGCTAAGGCCGATGTGGACATGGCCGAGCAGGAGATCAACATGTATTCGCTGCGGGAGAAGATCAACGACCTGTATTTCGGCATATTGTACCTGGACCAGCAGATCCGGCAGGTGGATATCATGATGGAGGAGCTGCAGAGGGAGCATAAGCGCATAGAGAGCTGCATCGCCAACGGTGTGGCCAATCTCTCCGACCTGGACCTGATAGAGGTCGAGCGCATCACCCAGGAGCAGAACCGGGAGAGCCTGGCATCCATGCTGGAGGCCTATCTGAGGGTTCTGACCCTGATGACGGGAGTCAGGATAGACGACAGCCGGCAGCTGGTGATGCCGGTGTCTGAGGGGATGGACAGGGAGGCCATGCTGGCGGCTCTGATAGATGCCGAGATACGCAGGCCGGAGCTGGAGCTGTACAGGGCTCAGGAGCTGGAGATAGACACTCAGCTGGACTACTGGACGGCGGGAGGCCTGCCTCAGTTCAGCCTGTTTGTCAGAGGCGGTTACGGACGGCCCGGACTCAATATGATGGACAACAGTTTCCAGCCCTTTGCCATCGGCGGTATCCGTATGGTGTGGAACATCAGTAAGCTGTACAGCCTGGGCTACGGCAAGAAGATAGTGGGTTACTCCAAGGAGCAGGTCAATACGGTGCGCGAGACCTTCCTGTTCAACACCAATCTTCAGGTGCAGGAGCAGGTGGCCGAGATACGGCGTTATTTCAAGACAGTGGAGGATGACGAGAGGATAGTGGAGCTGCGGGAGAATATCCGCAAGTCCACCGAAGCGGCCGTGGAGAACGGTACCAAGAATGCCTCGGATCTGGTCTCCGAGATCAATAAGGAAAACATGGCCCGCAGGCAGCTGATCATGCACCAGGTGGAGATGATGAAGGCCATATATGAGCTTAAGACTATAAAAAACAGTTAAATACAATGAATATGAGAACAATGCGCAAATGGATATATATCGTGCCGGTGTTGGCTCTGGCACTGGGACTTACGGCATCGTGCAAGGATGCGGACGGGGGCAATGACGCCTCGGGAACATTCGAGGCTACGGAAGTGACGGTGTCGGCGGAGGCGTCGGGACGCATCATGTCGCTGGAGGTCTATGAGGGCGGAATGCTTGCGGCCGGTCAGGTCTGCGGTCTTGTGGATACCGTGCAGCTTTACCTGCAGAAGCGGCAGCTTGAGGCCGGAGTCGATGCGGCCCTGAGCCGGAAGCGTGATGCCGCCACCCAGACGGCCTACATCAAGGAGCAGATAGAGGTGAACCGGAAGGAAGCCGGGCGTGTGAGCAATCTTATCGAGGCCGACGCCGCCAACACCAAGCAGCTCGACGACATCAACTCGTCCATCAGGCTGCTTGAGACTCAACTGGCGGCTACGGAGGCCGATATCGCCCAGAACAATGCAGTGGCCGAGGCTGAGGCCGCTTCCTACAGGGCACAGATTGCCCAGGTGGACGAGTCTCTCAGACGCTGCCGGATAGCCTCTCCCATAGACGGTACCGTGCTGGTCAAGTATGCCGAGGCCGGAGAACTGACGGCTGCGGGCAAGCCTCTTTTCAAGGTGGCTGATCTGAGCTCCATGTACCTGAGGGCCTATATCACCGCCTCGCAGCTCACACAGGTGCGGCTGGGTCAGAAAGTCAGGGTCTTCGCCGATTCCGGCGAGAAGGGCGTCAGGGAGTACGAGGGGACTGTGTCCTGGATATCCGACCAGTCCGAATTCACTCCGAAGACCATCCAGACCAGGGATGAGCGGGCCAATCTGGTCTACGCCATAAAAGTCTCGTTCGTCAATGACGGATACGTCAAGACGGGTATGTACGGAGATATTAAGTTCTAATCGGACCGGTCATGTACAGTGTCGAGGCCGATAATCTCATCAAGCGGTACGGAAGCAACGAGGCTCTCCGCGGGGTGTCGTTCCGTGTGGACGCAGGGGAGATATTCGGCATCATCGGACCTGACGGTGCGGGCAAGACTTCGATATTCCGCATACTGACAACATTGATCCTTCCCGATGGAGGAAGTGCGAGGGTTCTCGGTCTCGATGTGGTGAAGGACTACCACGAGGTACGCCGCCGTGTGGGCTATATGCCCGGCCGTTTCTCACTCTATCAGGACCTTAGCGTAGAGGAGAACATCCGTTTCTTCGCCACGCTTTTCGGCACTACCCTGGAGGAGAACTACGATCTGGTAAAGGACATCTATTCTTATCTGGAGCCGTTCAGGAAGCGTAAGGCAGGAGCCCTCTCAGGAGGAATGAAGCAGAAGCTGGCCCTGTCCTGTGCCTTGATCCACAAGCCGGAGGTGCTGTTCCTTGATGAGCCGACCACCGGTGTGGACCCGGTGTCCCGCAAGGAGTTCTGGACGATGCTGACCCGTCTGAAGCAGCAGGGACTCTCGATAGTGGTCTCCACTCCTTATATGGACGAGGCGACCCTGTGCGACCGTATCGCCCTGATAGAGCACGGCCGTTTCATGGACACCGACACTCCGGCGGGGATTATCTCGAAATTCACACTTCCGCTTCTGGCTGTGGACGGTCCGCATATGCCGTCCCTCCTGCGGGATATACGGCAGATACCGCAGGTCTTCAGCTGCTTTGCCTTCGGAGACACCCATCATGTGGTGCTGAGGGAGAGCGGCCTGTCGGAGGAGGCTCAGATAGATCTCCTCCATACGGCCCTGTATGCTAAAGGACACACTGACTTGACCATCAGGCACATCAAGCCCGGTGTGGAGGATTGTTTCATGTATCTGGATACTTTGGAGGAGAGGTCATGAGAAGAGGAGAGGAGACAAGAAAATACATCCGTGAGCTTCTGGGAATGGAGGACGACCATTTTCTCCGGGAGGGCGAGGTCATCCGTACAGAGGGGCTGACCAAGTGCTTCGGGGACTTTACGGCGGTGGACCATATCTCGTTCTCGGTCAAGGAGGGGGAGATCTTCGGATTTCTGGGGGCCAACGGTGCGGGCAAGACCACTGCCATGAAGATTCTGTGCGGACTGAGCAAGCCCACGTCGGGGCGTGCGGTGGTGGCCGGTTATGACCTGCACCGCGGCAGGGACGTGAAGCGGCTCAAGAAGGTCATCGGCTATATGAGCCAGAAATTCTCGCTGTACGAGGATCTTAAAGTGTGGGAAAATATAAGGCTTTTCGGAGGTATATACGGACTCAGTGACGGGGTCATCGCAAGGAAGACGGACGAGCTGCTGCAGAGGCTGGGCCTCATGGAACAGCGGGACAGGATGGTGCGCGACCTGCCTTTGGGCTGGAAGCAGAAGCTGGCGTTCTCGGTAGCGATATTCCACGAGCCGAAAGTGGTGTTCCTGGATGAACCGACCGGAGGAGTGGATCCCGCTACCCGCCGCGGTTTCTGGGAGATGATCTACGATGCCGCCGAAAGGGGCATTACGGTGTTCGTGACCACGCACTATATGGACGAGGCCGAGTACTGTGACCGCGTGTCTATAATGGTGGACGGACGGATAGAAGCTCTGGACTCTCCGGCCGCGCTGAAGCGGGAGTACGGAGCCTCCGGTATGGACGAGGTATTCAGAATGCTCGCCGGAAGGGCGAGAAGGGAGGAGTGACGCTATGGGACGGATGAGGGATTTTAAACGGTTCATGTCGTTTGTGGGGAAGGAATTCAACCACATTCTCAGGGATACGAGGACTCTGATGGTGCTGCTCGTGATGCCTGTGGTGATGATAGTGCTCTTCGGCTTTGCGCTCTCCACCGAGATCAAGGACGTGAAGGTGGCTGTCTACGATCCGTCGAAGGATGCGGCCACAGCCCGGATTATCACGCAGATAGATGCCAGTGAGTATTTTACCGTAACGGCATCTCTGGACGGGGAGGACGGGATACTCAAGGCGTTTCAGGACAATACGGCCGATATCGCGCTGGTCTTCGAGGACAACTTCTACCACCGTGCGGTGCATGACGGAGACGGCTCTGTACAGGTCATAGTGGACGGCTCCAATACCAATATCGGCTCGATGGCCGTGTTCTATGTCAGCAGCATAGTCTCGTCTTTCCAGAAGGAGCTGGCTCAGGAGGCTGCTCTGAACCGGGCTGACGGCAGTGCCGTGACACCCGTGCGCATCAGTACCTCGACCAGGATGATGTACAATCCGCAGATGAAGAGCGCGTTCAACTTCGTCCCCGGAGTGATGGGCATGATCCTTATGCTCATATGCGCCATGATGACGTCGGTGTCGATAGTGCGCGAGAAGGAGAGGGGCACGATGGAGGTGCTGCTGGTCTCTCCGGTCAAGCCGTTCTCGGTGATCCTGGCCAAGGCGATACCCTACTTCGTGGTCTCGGCCTTCATCCTGCTGCTGGTGCTCTGTCTGTCGGTATTTCTGATCAAGGTGCCGATTACAGGCAGCCTGCTGTGGGTGATATTCGTGTCGCTGCTCTTTATCCTGGTGTCGCTGTCCATAGGTATCCTGATATCGACGCTGGTGTCCAAGCAGGAGGTGGCGATACTCATCTCCGGCATGGTGCTGATGCTGCCGACGATGTTGCTCTCGGGTATGCTGTTCCCTGTGGAGAGTATGCCGAAAGTATTGCAGTGGATATCCTATACGGTGCCGGCCAAGTGGTATATAGAGGCCATAAAGATGATGATGATTCAGGGACTGGGCATCCGTTACTGTCTGGACGCGGTGCTGATACTGTGCGGCTTCCTGACTCTGTTCACGGGCCTGAGCGTTATTAAATTCAAGGACAGGCTATGATTATAAAGTATCTCATAGAAAAAGAGTTCAAGCAGCTGGCGAGGAATCCGTTCATACTATTCATCGTCATAGCCCTGCCTGTGCTGGTCATGCTGGTCTTCCCCTGGGCCACTACGATGGAGATCAAGAACGTCAACGTTGCCGTGGTGGACAACGACCGCTCGGACCAGTCCCGTCTGCTGACCGAGAAGATAGCCTCGACGGAGTATTTTGACATTACGGGAGTGTTCATGCGTTCGGAGGATGCGCTGGAACAGATAGAGTTCGGGGATGCGGACATCATACTGGAAGTTCCGTACGGATTCGGGCAGGCCCTGGTGTCTGAGGGTGAGGGGTCGCTGCTGATTGAGGCCAATGCCGTAAACGGCACCAAGGCCAGTCTGGGCACTTCGTATCTGGACATGATAGTGCTGGACTTCGCCGAGGAAATCAACCTGGAGTGCGGTGCCGTGTCGGTGCTTCCTGCCGGGGGAATCGACGTGGACTCATACTATTGGTTCAATCCGACAATGGACTACAAGATACCCATGATCCCGGCTCTTGTGATGCTGGTGGTGGCCTTGATTACGGGGTTCCTGCCGGCGATGAACATAGTGGGTGAGAAGGAGGCCGGCACCATCGAGCAGATCAACGTCACGCCCGTGCCTAAGATTACCTTCATCGTGGGCAAGCTGATACCGTACTGGATTATCGGCATCATCGTGCTGAGTGTCGGGATGCTCGTCGCCTGGCTGCTCTATGGCCTGCGTCCCGAGGGCAGCGTGCTGCTGCTCTACGGCCTGTCGCTGGTGTTTGTATTCGGCATCTCGGGCCTGGGCCTCATCATCTCCAACTACTCCAGCAACATGCAGCAGGCGATGTTCATGATATTCTTCATCATCATCGTGTTCATCCTCATGAGCGGAATCTTCACGCCTGTCAGCAGTATGCCCGAGTGGGCCAGGGTCATATCCATGTTCGATCCGTTTACATATTTCGCTCAGATTATGAGCATGATATACCTCAAGGGCAGCACTTTCCGCGACATTCTCCAGTATGTCTATCCCCTGCTGGCCTTCTTCGTGGTCATCATCGGTTGGGCCGTCCTCAGCTACCGCAAGCGCGGTTAATTCCGAATTTATTATAATATTTGCAGAATTTAAGTATCTTTGCATCTTACTTGTTGCGGCTCGAGTGGTGGAATAGGTAGACACGCAGGACTTAAAATCCTGTGGGCAGCAATGTCCGTACGGGTTCGATTCCCGTCTCGAGCACTTCAATAATAAATCCCCAAAACTGTTTTTATATGAAAAGACCATCGTATCTTCTACTGATGACGGCCGTGATTCTGGCCTTTGCCGTAAGTTGCAAAAAACAAGAGCAGGAAGTTGCTGCGGCATCTTCTATTGAGCTCGTCCTTGAGGACAATATTCTCAGCGTTGCTGCTGAGGGAGGTGATTTTGTCGTTTCGTACAATATTGTTGATCCTGTAGAGGGCGGGAAGGTCTCCGCATCCGTTGACAAAGACTGGGTGGAGAACCTGAACTATGAAACTGACGGCAAGATAGCTTTCCATCTGGGTGAGAATGACGGTGAGGACAGCAGAAGCGCGCTGGTCACTGTCGCATATACTGCTGAGGACGGTACAGTGGTGGACGAGGCCGAATTTACCGTGGAGCAGGCGGCTGCAGGGCAGGAAGAGCCTGAACCGGAGATAGTTAAGGTAGAGTTGACCGATTATCTGGCAGAGTCTACTTCTTATTATCCTGGAGAAAGTGTCGATAATTTTTATTTATCCCTCTATACAGGCGAGGTAGAGCTGTATGAGTCGGAGGAAGGCAGTATATATGTTCCTGCTGACACAGAGAGTCAGCTGCTGCATCTGGATCTGTATTGCCAGCCTGTGGCTGATGGAGGAGATCTGGTGCTGCCCGAAGGTACGTATACCGTTGCCGACAATATGGATGCGGGATCTGCATACGGCTATTATACTTTTGCAATCCGGTATTTTGATGACGGTATGCTGGGTTATGCGGATCCGGTTGAAGGCGGGACGGTGGTTGTGGAGCATACCGAAGACGGATACTCGATAACAGCGTCGTTTGTAATGGTGCGTATGGACAACGGAGCCAGCCTGGGTAAGTGTGAGTACACATACAGCGGTCCGCTCGCATTTCTGGATATGAGTGAGCCTGAGCCGCCGACACAGGAAGAAATGTATCCTCCGCTGACGGAGTCCATCAATACTGTGTTTACCGGTTGTGATATACGTTATCTGGGAGTCCCGGCATACAGCAGCCCTATTGACTGCTATGTGATAGATCTTTTCGACGATCCGACGCCCGGTGAGGACGGTTCGCTCGATGAGGGCAATGTGCTGCGTCTGGAACTCTATACTGAGCATCAGTGGTGGTATCCGGGTGAGACAGGTGTCAAGATGCCTGGCGGGACCTATGATATGACTGATGGATATGTGCCGGTTGAGCCCGGCATCGGAACCGGAGACTTGTGGGATTCAGGATATGGCTTCTTCCCGTTCGGATCATATGTCCGTCATCTTGATGATGAAGACGGAATTGTCCGCTACGGTTTCCTCAGCGAGGAAGGCCAGGTGGTGATAGAAAGCGATGACGCAGGCTCGTATGTTATTACGGTGAATGTCACTACCCGTGACGGTTTCACTGTCAGCGGTACGTATTCCGGTAAGGTGGATATAATCAATGAGGCATCAGAACCGGAAAGGTCAGTGCAGTCGCGTATCTATGAGGACAAGGTGCTGGACCTCAGCAATACTACATCGGCCGATGTGGATTTCTACGGCACGGAGAAAAATGACATGACACATTATTACCAGATCTTTGCGCAGGATCCCGTATCGCGTCAGGGTTTCCAGCTCCAGCTGCTGGCACCTGCAGGCGAGACGGGGGCATTGGCGGGTGTCTATAAGCCGGCGGAGTCACTTATGCCTGATAAACTGCTTCCCTATACGTACATCATCGGTGATATCCAGCTTGTATCGGGCGGTGCCGCCATGATCGGAACGTGGGGCTATTACGAGACGAATGAGGACGGCAGGGCCGTGGCATTCGCTCCCGCTATGTTCGGAGATATAACCATTACTGAAAGCGAGACAACTCCCGGTCAGTTCATCATAGATTATGTGCTTACCGATGACAATCTTGATGAGCCGCATACTATGACAGCCCATTTTACCGGGACATTCGATATAACCGATCATACGGAATCAGCCTCAGCTGCAGAGTATCTGCTTCCTGCCGGGAATGACGTCAGAAGAGCACCTGTCGCAGCTCCTGAAGGCCGTAGGCTGCGTTGTGAAGAGGTCTTGAAGGCAGTGCGCCGTTGACGGCAGTTTTCTAAAGAATGGGAACGGTGATAAGCCGTGTGTCCGGCCAGTCGCGGGACAGGAGGCTGCGGATGTAGTCTTCTGTGTCGCGGCTGATGCGGTCGTCGTCCTCGTGAGGATAAAGGTTGTAGGCGACGGTGTGCAGGCGGATGCCTCTGTGTCTGACGGCCTCCAGTCCGAGCAGAAAATGGTTGATGCTGCCCAGCCGTCCGGAGGTCACGTATATGAGCGGATATCCTTTTTGAGCGATATAATCAATAGTCAGCAGTTCCCTGGTCAGGGGGACCATCAGTCCGCCGGCGCCTTCCAGCAGGACGGCGTCATATCGGTCGCTCAGTACGGCTGTGGCCTTCTCTATCTTACAGAAATCTATCGGTCTGCCGTCTATCTCTGCGGCCAGATGCGGCGAGCAGGGATAGGAGTATATCTCGGGCATGGTAAGGCCCTCGCGGTCTTCCGGAAGCAGCCCGGTATCCATAATGCGCCTGTGCAGCACTATGTCCTCGGAGATGCCGTCGTTGCCGGTCTGTATCAGTTTCTGGGTGATGGTGCGGATGCCCTGTCCGTTCCAGGTGTGCGCGATATATCCTGTGGCATAGCTTTTCCCGATATCGGTGTCTATGCCGCTTACGAAATAGACGTTGCCCTTCATGCCTGCTCGGAGCCTGTATCTTCCGGCATGGATTTGAGAATCTCCATGGCCTTGTCGTAGTACTCGTCATCCACGACCACCTCGATGGGTATCAGATCCGTGTTGGCGACACCGGCCGTCCATATCAGGTTCTCGTTCAGAACGAAGGCCGGTACACCATTCTCCTCCAGCACACCCTTGCAGATGTTGGCGGAGAAGGAGTTGTTGAATTTTCCTACTGTTTTCATGATGTGCTATTTCTGTTCCTGGTTCTCAGTGGATTCTGCCTCAGTGTCCTCGGCTGTGCCTCCGAAATCGTAGGGGTTGTCCGGTGTGGAGCCGTCGTCCTGACGCAGGGCGTATTCTATACGGCTTGCCAGACGCAGGATGTCCTTTCTGTTGCCGCTGAGGATGAGCGGAGCCTCGCCCTTGGTAATGGTGACGGCATCCTCGTATGCCCTCATGAAGCGGGTGAACTTATTTTTCATACGGAAAGTCAGTTTCTCCTCATCCTCATCCGTCTTCACGTACCCGGCCTGTTCGAACTCTTTCATGATCTTGTCCCTGTGGTCCTCGAAGTCTCCTTCTATCATGACTTCTTTCTTTACAAATGTAAGCCCTGGATAGATGGCCGCTATCAGCGCGAATATCAGCAGCATCTGCCACCATGAGCCGTAGTTGAAGAGGGCTCTTGTGTCTTCAGGCGATGTGGCGAAGATGTGCTCGTATGTGTGATGAGGCGTGAGCGGGACCAGGATGCATACGAAGACAGAAGCGAGAATGATGAAAATGAAGAAATATTTTACTGAACGGATGACTCTTTTTGCCTTTGGATTCATGATTTATATAACTGTTTTTATTAAATTTGTCACAAATATAGCAAATCGTATTATTTTTGCCCTAACAAAAAGTTTATTTTCGACAGTATGGAAGAAATCAACAAGAAAGACACGAACGGTACGGAGAAAGCTCCGAAGATTGAAATCGCTCGGAACAATAATGACAACGGCAACCGTAAGTTGAAAATTACGGTGATAGTGCTGGCTGTGATAGCCGCAGTGCTGGCCCTGGTGTTCGCCTACGTATGGTATGACCGCCAGCAGATGATCAATGACCTGACCATCGATAAGGAGAACCTGACCAATGAGCTGATAGAGCTGCAGGGAGAGTATTCCCAGCTCTCTACCGACAATGACAGCCTCAATGTCCAGCTGGACCGCGAGAAGGAGAAGGTCACCCAGTTGTTGGACCGCATCCAGAAGACCGATGCCGCCAACAGAAGCAAGATAAGGCAGTACGAGAAAGAGCTCGGAACTCTCCGCTCCATCATGAAGCATTATATTTTCCAGATAGATTCGCTCAATACCCTGAATATGGCTCTCCGCGAGGATGCAGAGCAGGCCCGGAAGGAGGCACAGAAGTCCCACGAGCGTTATCAGGAACTCAGCAAGACTACCGACGAGTACGCCAAGCTCGTGGCTCAGGGCTCGGAGATTAAGGGCCGCGGTATCAACATCACGGGTATCAACGCATCCAACAAGGATACCGACCGCAGCAGCCGTATCAAGAAGCTCAGGACCTGCCTCTTCCTGATAGAGAACTCGATAGCGCCAAAAGGCCCGATGACCGTCTATATCCGGATAAAGGGACCGGACGGCATCCTTCTCACCTCCGAGCAGCAGCGTATCTTTGAAGTGAGCGGTGAGCAGCTGGTCTACACAGAGTCCCGTGAGGTGGACTATCAGGGCGAGGAAGTGGAGGTATGCATCTATTACTCTCAGGAGCAGAAGTTCGTCAAGGGTGTGTACACCGTCGAGGTCTACACTTCTTCCGGTCTGCTCGGCACAGGTGACGTGCTCCTCCGTTAATCTGTTGACGGAATGATATACATCCATTTCCCGTTCTGCAAGTCGTTCTGCACTTACTGCGACTTCTATTCGGTAAGGGAAAGAGGGAAAATGGAGCAATATAAAGAGGCCCTTCTGCGCGAGATAGACGCGCGGAGGGCTTTTTTTATGCGCTGTGCGGAACCTGCGACACTTTACATCGGCGGAGGAACACCGTCGCTGTGCCCGGCGGAATGGCTGGCGGAGATAATCTCTGCGGTGCGGAATGCTGGTGGAAAAGCTGGGGAGCTCAGTGAGCTGACAGTGGAGGTCAATCCGGACGATATGACTCCGGAATATGCCCTCGGGCTGCGCGGACTGGGAGTCAACCGGGTGAGCATGGGAGTGCAGTCGTTCTCGGATGTCAGTCTTCGGTGGATGAACCGCAGACATACTGCTGCCGGTGCCCGTGAGGCTTACAGGATGTTGCGTGAGGCAGGCTTTGGCAATATATCGCTGGACCTGATCTTCGGTTACGACCCGGTACCTTGGGGTGCTCCGGCCACACCCCGAGACTTGCTTATGCAGCAATGGCGTGAGGACTTGGAGCAGATGCTGCTTCTGCGTCCGGAGCACATATCGGCCTATCAGATGGGTGTCGAGGAAGGCAGCGTACTGGGGGAGAAATCCTCGGCCGGTCTGTACCGCGAGCCGTCCGACGAGTTATGCGCCGCTCAGTATGCTCTGCTTCAGCAGATGTTGTCCGAGGCCGGCTATGAACAGTACGAGGTGTCCAATTTCGCCCTGCCGGGCCGTCAGGCCATACACAACAGCGGCTACTGGGAACGCCTGCCGTACATCGGTCTCGGCCCGGGAGCACATTCGTTTGACGGAGACCGCCGCCGAAGCTGGAATGCTCCCGACGTGGACCTGTATATTCGCCGTTGGCTGCCGGAGGTGTCTCCCGGCCCTGAAATTCCGGTCGGGACTTCAGCTTGTTCCGAAAGCGCACCTTACCGGACTGACGATGTGTCAAATACCTGTGCGGCTTCCGGCAGCGAGACTCTTACCGATGAGGATGTGCTGGTCGAGAAAGTCATGCTGGGCCTGCGCAAGGCATCCGGCCTGCTTTTGTCCGATGTGCCGGAACTCGATCCGCTGACGGTCGCCCGTCTGGTCTCCTCCGGCTCTCTTGTCGAGGATGCCGGCCGCATCTGCATCCCGCCCTCAAAGCTCTTCATCAGCGACACCGTCATCCGCTCCCTCCTCCCCGCCGACTGATTCCGGCTATTTTCAGCCCATTAGTTTTCCCTCCCTCTGCCTCCTGACGGGTACCATGCTCCATTTCTCCCAGAAGTCTGCCGCTTCTCATCATCTTCCCGCCACTTCTTGCCCGTGCGGTATGTACGGGCATCGGCGCTACGTGTAATGTACTGATTTCCTGGCTGCTAGTGATTTTGGCGGTGGATTTCGGAGCCTTTTATACCCTGGAAATCCATCTAAGGAAACGGTTAAATAGCATCGAATCAGCTGGTTATGCTTGATGCTATGTGCGCATGAATTCCGTTGCCTGACCTGATTGGCACGTCATTCTCGGCCATTATGCTGTCAATGTCCACAGCTTACCAAAAACGTAAAAACTTTTTGCGTCAGCGTACGTCTTTGCTTATCGCAGTGGCACAAGTTTTTACCGACTGGGTCGCCCATTTGCGTAAAATATATTTTGCAAAAAGCGTAAATAAT
>DVHR01000082.1 GCA_018711925.1 Candidatus Coprenecus pullicola | reverse complement strand
ACTGTTGCCTATCATACGGACAACAGGTACCGCCAAGCACCTCGTACATGTACAATAAACAACAGCCCGCACCTGAGGGTATGCGGACTGTGATGCTTATTCTTCCCATGTACTCAAAATTGGCGGTTTTGTTGTCCCGGGAATCCTAAGATTCACAATCAGTATTTCTATTTACGCAGAGTCTCTCGACTCAACTGCGCAAATATACAAAAGTTCATACAACAATTCAAGTGCAGACTGTTTTTCGTGCGCAAAAGAACAGCAACCGCAAGATTTATCCAAATTATTAGCAGTCCAATATATTCCAATTCATACCAAACACAGTTTCAAGATACCACAACAGCGTTTTTCCTCTATATTTGCATCATTAAAGCGACTTGACATGAATAACAGTTCCTGCGTTGAAAAACTGAAAAAGGCCGTCGTTCAAATATTCGGATGCAGCCTTGACTCCCCCATGGACTACGACTCCCTTGCGTCAGCGATTCAGGAAAAGACCGGGACACCTATCAGCAGCACTACCTTGAAAAGAGTATTCGGGTACGTCAAAGCGGACAGTAAGCCAAGCAAGGCTACTCTCGGCATTCTCGCCAGATACTGCGGCTATGCGGGCTGGGAGGACTGGTGCGGACAACAGGAAAAAGAAGGGAAAAAGAATAAAGGCAGGGGAAAAGGACGAATATACATCATATCCGCATCATTGCTGTCCATTATCGCAGCAATAGCGGCCATATGGAGCATTTCCTACGACAGCACGGACAGGAAGGAGCCAGAAGGACCCAAGTTCACAAAATCAGACAGTTTCGAATTCAGATATGAAGAACTGATGAAATATTGCATATCACAAGCAGCAGAAATGTGTGACTCGGTAAGAGCCCATAAAGACAATATGGATAAAGATGAGTATTTCGCCTTTGCCAACGAGCAATATTCGAAAATACTTGAAAGAATGAGAGTTCTTTCCACACAATATGCCTCAGAGGCATTCGAGGACAACGACTCCCTCAGGCTGGCATACGGCGCAATGATTTTCAATGCGTGCAGGGAGACCTGCCTTCCGCTTTACATGGAGGCGTATAAGGAATACTACAATTACTGACACAGATACCACTCTGAAATCAAAACGACTCCCGTCGCAAATGCTTGCAGCGGGAGTCGTTCTACTGTTCATATGCCAATACCTGTCACGGACGCATATTTATCATATCTACAGGACCTGTCCATGTCCCGTCCCAGACATTTCCTTTGTCATCCTGAAAAACGAAATTAAACGTATATCCTCCATCCTGGTTGCGGACAATCTCCAGATCACCAGATGTGGCCGGAGCATACGACTCAGGATAGCCGTCGACATAGTCACCCATATAAACTGTACCCAACAGGCTGTTATATGACATGGAACCGGTAAGATACTCTCCTGGCAGAGGGGTGCTGTTCAAAGACGCATGGTATGTTCCGGCCGTTATCCCACTGATGAAACTAAGATCCTCACACACGATATCCATATTGACAGCATCTCCTGCCACACCGTCAGCAGGCTTGAGTTCGATAAACCAGTTAGCGCCTCCGGTCCCATACAGATCGGCGAAATATTTGGCGCTGCACACGGCATTGGACAGGTCCAGAGTATAGTCGTCTGTCAGTGTCGAGAACGGCCCCGGGACATCCCTCACTGCAAGCGGGCCGTTCCATATGCACCGTACACTCAGCCCGTCCTCTGTCGTGAAACGGCATTCAATATTATAACTCTGCGCGTCACCGCCTATGATCATCGTCCCATCCAGTACAAGGTGCTCAGTCCTCATTCCGCCCTCGTCAAACAAAGCCAGATAAGTTCCCATGGTGACATTGGTTCCAGCATAATCCACCACCTGGCCAGGGAACACAGTGTACGGAGCATTCTCAAGCGCCACACTGTAGTCTCCTATATCCAGACGGCCCTCCTCATTGAGCGTGAAAAGCGCCTCTACATAGAGCATCGCTCCCGGAGGCGTAACTTTGTCTCCGACCACCTCCATGTCGGTAAATACCATTCTAGCATCCATCAGACCCTCACTGTCAGACTGATACAACGCATCGGCATATACCGCTGCAATATCTACGTCATACTCTTCCGCAGGCGGTTCAGCCGCTGCCGCCTCCTGGACAATACTCATGGCGCGCTCCACCGTCTTTGCTCCGTCATACCTGTAGACAACTTTTATCCCTGCATTTCTCTCCACTTCCTCCGTATTCGCAGCAGCTATAAAGCTTACAGAACCGTCAACGCACACGACCTCCGAAATCCAGTCCCCTTGGGCCACAGCGGAAAGCTCTCCACCCTCATATGGATTCCGCACTTCTACAAGAAAGTCCGCAGTACCTCCTTCCGCCGGAAGCGTCAAGACACTGTCATTTGCAAAAATTATCTCAGGAATCAATTCGGGATCCTGATGCGTATCCTCATTCTTTTCCTTTTCACATCCTCCAAATAATACCATTGCCGTTGCAGCAAATAACGGGAATAAATAAAAATGTTTTTTCATGAAATAAATAATAATTAATGAATGAGGCAAAAATAGCCACTATTCAGCCGCCATCATAAAATCCAGGATATTAAATTGCATCAATTCGACAATTTGACACTTTGCCATTCCAAAGCCGCATATTGTCATATGTCGGAATTGCTAAAGAAGTTTGTATATTCGCACGATCAATCAGACACGATATGGAACTGAAAAAATTCTTGGATTTCGTCAAGACGGGGAAAGCACTGAACACCCCCGAGATATACGAATTTATGGACAGGATGAGCGATGAGGCGCGGAAGATAACCTTCGAGCTGAACAGCTCCTATCACGAGGCGGACGAGGTACGGGAGCTGCTCTCGCGGCTGTTCGGGAAGCCGGTAGATCCTACATTCAAGGTATTCCCGCCGCTGTACGCTGACTTCGGGAAGAACATCACTGTAGGAAAGAATGTGTTCATCAATGCCTGCTGCCATTTCCAGGACCACGGCGGAGTGGTAATCGGGGACGGCTGCCAGATAGGGCACAACGTGGTCTTCGCGACCCTCGACCACGGCATCACTCCCGAGGACCGGCGCAACACCTACCCTGCCCCTATCGTCCTCGGCAAGAGGGTCTGGATAGGCTCCAACTCCACCATCACCAAGGGAGTGACCATCGGGGACAATTCGATAGTGGCCGCAGGAGCAGTAGTCACAAAGGATGTTCCTGCCAACTGCATCGTCGGGGGCGTTCCCGCCCGCATCATCAAAAAAATCGGATAAAACTGGCTGACTGTGAGGGGGAAATCCAACATAATACTGCCGGCACTAGTCATAATATCGCTGATATCCATGTCTTTGCAGGCGCAGGACCGCAGACGTTCGCTCGGACCGTACACTATGTACGAACAAATAATCTATCCGGCCAAACAGGAGAGAATCATGACCTGGCTGGCACACGACATGAATCACGGACGGGCCACCGGCACCAGGGACGCAGCCAGGACCGCAAGATATATTGAGACTCATTTCCGGCAATACGGACTGGAGCCGTTCTTCGGGAACAGTTTCTATCAGCCTTTTCCGGCGGACTCCGCAAGCAACATCACAGGCCGTAATATAATAGGTATAGTACCGAGTGCCGTTCCGTCTGACGAGTATGTACTCATCACCGCACACTACGACCACCTCGGCATCCTTGACGGCAACATCTACTCCGGAGCCGACGACAACGCCTCCGGAGTCACGGTCCTGCTCAATCTCGCGGACATGTTCGGGACCATGAAGAAAACCAAGACCGGTCCGGACAAGAACATCATCTTCGCCGCGCTGGATGCCAAGGAGCTCAACATGGCCGGATCCAAAGCCCTTGTCCACAAGCTGCTGTCAGAAGAAGAAAGTACAGTTTATACGACCTCGGACATTACAGACCCGACTGCAGCCACTGCAGCAGACAGGGCAAACTCAGCCAGCAGCCCCGAGGAAGAATTCCCCGGCATTCCGAAAGACCGGATTATCTGCGCCATCAACATAGACCAGATAGGTACCGTTCTTGAACCGGTCCACGAGGCCGACACCAATTTCGTCATCGTCCTCGGAGAGAACACCCTCCACAAGAAGCACCGCGGCCTCATCGACATGTGCAACCGCTACTACAACATCGGCCTGGACATCGACCACACCTTCTACGGCAGCGAGAAATTCACCGACCTGTTCTACAGGCTCTCCGACCAGATCGTCTTCCATGAAGCCGGCATCCCGGCCCTCATTTTCACCTCCGGTTTTCACCGCCACACCTACAAGACTACCGACGACCCGGACATCATCTCCTACCCCGTCATGAAAAAGCGCACTATCCTCATCTTCTACCTCACCCTGATGCTCTGACCCAACTACAGCAGCGGAGTCATATACAACGGGATGTAGACGATGCCTCCCTCTTCCCGTAAATCGTTGGTATGCACAACATATGGAGTTGCAAGATACTGCCCGTACTTCGCCAGGCACTTGTTCATGGAAGTAAGCGTGTAACGAGTAGAGGACTTAACCTCTATGGGGGATATATTGTGCCTCGATGTAACAGAACTCTTCGTTATCAGAAAATCCACCTCCATCCGCTCGCTGGCGTTGGATTTATCGTATTTG
>DVHR01000081.1 GCA_018711925.1 Candidatus Coprenecus pullicola | reverse complement strand
AACCAGCTGCTCACGGAGATGGACGGCTTCGGGACCAATTCCGGAGTCATCATCCTAGCCGCCACCAACCGTGCAGACATCCTCGACAAGGCTCTCATGAGGGCCGGCCGCTTCGACCGCCAGATACATGTGGACCTGCCAGAGCAGAACGAGCGTCTGGAGATATTCAAGGTACATCTGCGCAAAGTCAAGCTGGTGGAAAATTTCGACATGGAGTTTCTGGCCAAGCAGACCCCCGGCTTCTCGGGCGCTGACATCGCCAATGTCTGCAACGAGGCGGCCCTGATAGCCGCACGCAAGAACAAGAAGGCCGTAGACCGCCAGGACTTCCTGGATGCCATCGACCGCATCGTAGGCGGACTGGAAAGACGCAGCAAGATTATTTCGCCAGCAGAAAAGCGTACCATAGCATACCATGAGGCAGGCCACGCCACTGTCAGCTGGTGGCTGCCCAATGCCAATCCACTGTTGAAAGTCACCATTATACCCCGCGGAAACGCCCTCGGTGCCGCCTGGTACCTGCCAGAGGAAAGGCAGATAACCACCACAGAGCAGATGATGGACGAGATGGCTGCCACCCTGGGTGGCCGGGCAGCCGAGGAGATTATCAACGGAAAGATATCCACCGGAGCCATGAACGACCTCGAGAAAGTCACCAAGCAGGCCTATGCCATGGTTACCTACTTCGGCATGAGCGACAAGGTGGGCAACATCTCATTCTACGACTCGTCAGGCAACTCCGGCTACAACCTCAGCAAGCCTTACAGCGAGAAGACGGCTGAGCTGATTGATGCTGAGGCCAAGGGATTCATAGACCAGGCCCACGCCACAGCCCTGAAAGTGCTGCGCGAGCATATGGACGGCTTCACCAGACTGGCCGAAATGCTGCTTGAGCGCGAAGTCATCTTCACCGATGACCTGGTCAAGATATTCGGAGAGCGTCCTGGCGGACAGAAGCCCCAGAGCATAGCCACCACCGCACCTGCTGAAGGAACAGAAGCGACATCTTCCACCGCAGACATAGAGCCCCATGAAGAATCTGCTGACAAGAACGCTTAGCGGAGCCGTATTCCTGGCCCTGTTCCTGACGGCCATGCTGTGGCATCCGGCCGCATATGGCGTCATATTCATGATCACGGTATTCATCATCATGCTTGAGTACCTCAACATCACCGTAGGGTCCAAAGAAAAGACGGCCAGTATTCTTGCCGTCATCACCGCCCTGCTCGCATTCATGCTTTTCTTTTTCCATGCAGGCTTCGGTCTGGACGGAAAGTGGCTGCTGATACTGCCGGTGATGGTCACGTTGATTGCCACTGCCATACTTTTCTGCAAGGAAAGCGATGCCTACCGTACCACTCCGTTCATCCTGACCTCATTGGTGTACATCGCCCTTCCATTCGCTCTGACCAACCTGATAGTATTCACCCCCGACGGAGGGTTCAACGGCAGGGTGCTGCTGGCCGTAATGATAATCATCTGGAGCTCGGATGTAGGTGCCTACCTCTCCGGCATGGCCTTCGGACAAAGACACGGACATAAACTGTTTCCATCCATTTCTCCTAAAAAGAGCTGGGAGGGCTACTTCGGAGGGCTGTTCCTGTCCCTTGCCGCCGGATGGTGCGTTGGATACTTCTCCATGGTGGACTATCCGTGGTACCACTGCCTCATCCTGGCCCTGCTGGTAAACATCAGCTCCACAATAGGAGATTTGGTGGAGTCACAATTAAAGCGTAACTTTGGAGTCAAGGACGCAGGCAGTATCATGCCCGGACACGGAGGACTGCTGGACCGTTTTGACGGAGCCCTGCTGGCATTTCCGGTCTCAGTCCTGTACATCACATTATCCGGACTTTAACCGTACTGAAATATGAAGATTCACAAGGAAGGCTGGCCGCTCATCATCATGTCACTGGTATTTGCCCTGATACTGGGAGGCTCGTCATTCTACTTCGGAGCACCTCCGGTACTGTACTGTATCCTGGCTTTCATACCAGTAGGATTCGCAATATTTTTCATATGCTTCTTCCGTAATCCGAAACGTACCCCAGGCGGGAGCTCCCATCTGGTCACCGCTCCGGCCGACGGCAAGGTCGTCATCATTCAGGAAGTCGAGGAGCCCGAGTACTTTCAGGGCCGTCGGCTTCAGATATCGGTGTTCATGTCATTTTTCAACGTACACGTCAACTGGGCCCCCATATCAGGCAAAGTCTCGTTTTTCCGATACCATAGAGGAAGTTACCTGGCCGCCTGGCACCCCAAGTCCTCCACCAAGAACGAGAGGACGACCATCGTCTTCAAGAACGAGGACGGCACCGAGGTGCTGTGCCGCCAGATTGCCGGTCTCTTTGCACGCCGCGTTGTATGCTATGCCGAGTATGACAAACAGTTCAAGGCCGGAGAGCAGATAGGCTTCATCAAGTTCGGCTCGCGGGCCGATGTCTTCCTGCCGCTCGGAACGAAGGTCAATGTCAAGGTCGGAGACAAGGTCACAGGATCAGAGACCGTCATTGCGGAACTACAAAAGAATACAAACAACTAACAAACACAATACTGTCATGAGAAATTATTATCAGGCCAACAAGGAAAGATTCCTCAACGAATTATTTGACCTGCTCAGGATACCGTCCGTCAGCTCGGACCCGGAGCACAAGGATGACATGTACCGCTGCGCCCGCAGGCTCACCGAGCTGCTCAAGGAAGCCGGTGCGGAAAGAGCCGAGGTATATGAGACCACGGGACATCCCGTAGTATATGCCGAGAAGATCATAGACCCGTCGCTGAAGACCATACTCGTCTACGGCCATTACGACGTACAGCCGGTCGATCCGATCGAGCTGTGGAAGTCCGCCCCCTTTGAGCCGGAAATCCGCGACGGAGCCATCTATGCCCGCGGGGCCAACGATGACAAGGGTCAGTCCTTCATGCACATCAAGGCATTTGAGTACCTGGTGCGCAACGGGCTTCAGAGGCACAACATCAAGTTCATACTCGAAGGAGAGGAGGAGATCGGTTCTCCCTCGCTTGCAAAATGGGCTGAGGAGCACAAGGACCTGCTCGCCTGCGATATCATGCTCGTATCCGACACTACGATGATCGGGGAGGACGTTCCGTCAATCAACTGCGGCATGCGCGGCCTGACATACATGGAGATTGAGGTCACCGGCCCCAACAAGGACCTGCACTCGGGTCACTACGGCGGAGCTGTAGTCAACCCGCTCAATGCCCTGTGCAAGATAGTGGACGGACTTATCGACGCTGACGGCCGCATCACGATAGACGGATTCTACGATGACGTGGTCGAGCTCTCCATGGCTGACAGGGAGATGCTGGGACGTGCGCCCTTCGACCTGGACGAATACAAACGCTTCCTGGACATACCCGAAGTGGACGGCGAGAAAGGCTACTCCACCCCCGAGCGCACCGGCATACGTCCCTGCCTGGATGTCAACGGCATCTGGGGCGGTTTCACCGGTGAGGGTGCCAAGACGGTCATCCCCACCACCGCCCGCGCCAAGATATCCATGCGTCTTGTACCCAATCAGGACTGGAGACGCATCGCGGAACTCTTCGCGAAGCACATCGAGAGCCACGTGCCCAAAGGCGTGCGCGTGAAGGTCATTACCCACCACGGCGGCAACGGTTTCCTGATACCCATCTCATCCCCTGCCTACCAGGCCGCATCCAGGGCCATATACGAGGTCTATGGCATTGAGCCCGTTCCCAACCGCGGCGGCGGCTCAATCCCCATCCTGGCCGAGATGCAGCAGATTCTCAAGGCCGATCCCCTTCTGATAGGCTTCGGACTCGAGAGGGATACGATTCACTCGCCCAACGAGAGCTACCTGCTTTCGCAGTTCGAGAAGGGAATGGAGTCAATTGCTCTCTTCTACAAGTACTTCTAGTGATCAGACAAACCACAGAGGGGTGCCGCGAAGTCCTTAGATTTCCGGCACCTTTCTGCAAATAACACCAAAACAATGAATTACACCGAACTTTACGAAAATATCCGGCGCAAAGGCTCCTTCCTCTGCGTAGGTCTGGACACCGATCCCGCGAAGATTCCGGCCTGCGTCCGGGAGCGTCACGGAGACGCCTCGATACTGGCCTTCAACAAGGCGATCATCGACGCTACTGCCCCTTACACCGTGGCCTACAAGCCCAACATCGCCTTCTATGAGGCTGAGGGAGTATCCGGCTGGCAGCAGCTTGCCGAAACTGTCCGTTACATCCGCTCCAACCACCCCGACATCCTAATCATCGCCGATGCCAAGCGCGGAGATATCGGCAACACCGCCGACCGGTACGCCAGAGCCTTTTTCGAGACCATGGACTTCGATGCTGTAACCCTTGCACCTTACATGGGAAGCGACTCCATCCGTCCTTTCCTGAGACACTCAGGCCGCTGGGGCATAGTCCTGGCCATGACCTCAAACAAGTCTGCCGAGGAATTCGAGACTCTGCCATTGGCTGACGGAATGCCTCTGTATGAGCGCGTGATACGTAATACCGTCAGAAACGTGGATACCGAGTTCGGGGACTCCCGCGAGCGTCTGATGTTTGTAGTGGGTGCCACCCGTCCGGAGAAACTGGCGGAAATACGCCGCTACTGTCCCGACCACTTTCTGCTGGTGCCCGGAGTAGGCGCACAAGGCGGTTCGCTCAAAGAAGTGGCCCGCTGCGGTCTCAACTCTCACTGCGGCCTGCTGGTCAACTCCTCCCGCGGCATCATCTACGCCTCCTCAGGCGAGGACTTCGCGGAAGCCGCCGGAGCTGCAGCATCCGAGATGGCAGACTGCATGAAAGCCATGCTCTGACAAACGACCTGACTGACAAGAAAGAGACTGCACCGGAGCTCCAGTGCAGTCTCTTTTCCTATACATCAGCAAACCGCCTTACCAATTTTCATAGAAATACTCGGCCTCGCCCGGGGACTGGAATGTCACTTCGTCGCCTTCGACCGTCACTCCGGCTGCCACTAACTTGAAAAACCAGGATGACCCGTCATTGTAGAATCCCGTAGACGTTCCGTAATAGTCACCTGTACGGGTATTGTCCTCTATATACTGGGCGAATGTACCCTCATATCCGGAATTCTCATAACGTCCGTAAAAATAATCGTACAGATTGTCCGGATAGAAGTCATCATACTCGCTATCCGTCATGACCGCGTATATGTACGGAGCTGTCTCATCGGAAGGCTGGATGTTCACTACAAACTCCCCATTGGACTCTCCTTCGATGACCAGATAGAATGTAAGTCCGTCGCCGGGATCCCCGCCCTGATCTTCCGGAGCAGTGAACCCTGCAAATTCATAATTGAGATATGTCACCGTCTCTCCGGAGACAGCATACCCGATTGCAAATACGACATACTCTTTACCCGGAGCCAGAGAGTACATATACTCGTCTACTCCAGTGGAGCCGTATTGTCTCAGATATTCCACGACACTTCCAGGATAGGCCATTTCCTCGATATACATCGACGGCTCATACGAATAATAGTACGTCCAGTCTTCAATAGGCATCACATCATAGAAATAGGACGCTTCGTCATCGGTCGGAGTCACCCGAATGAACACTTCGCCTGCGCTCTGCGGATATATGTCAAAATAGAAGCCCAAGTCACCTCCGTCTCCTTGTCCGCCGCCCTCAAGCGTCGAGAACTCCTCATAATCCTGGGTCGTAAAAGTAACTGCCCCGTTGTCGATATTGTACCCTATCGCAAACAGGACGTAGTCTCCGCCCGGCTCCGTCAGCACAAATGAGTCATAAGTGTAATTCTGCGTACCGATCGAGCCAAACTGCTCGAGATACCTGAGTATGGTCCATCCCATATTGGAAGCATATGCCTCGATTACATTCTGCGCGCTGCCCTGATACGTGTTATACCAGGCATCGGCAGTAACGACCTCGTAAAAATATGCGGCGGACTGATTGGACGGAACAATCTCCACCTCAGCCTCCTGAGGTCCCGTAGGATTGATGCTGAAAGTAAACTCAAGGTCCGTAACGGCTTCCGGGTCAGGAGTGCGCACATCTTCCCGACTGACATCGGTCGTCATCAGGCCATCCTCATATCCGAACACCAGGACAGTGTAGTCATGTGACGGCACTATATTCTTCTCGTAAGTCATCGTCTCCTCACCCGTGCAAAGCGAGTTATCCGTCACAAGTCCGAGCAGAAAACGTCTCAACGAGACTCCGGACATGGCATCCACCGTCTCCTTGTCCTGGAGTATAATGGCATACTGGTCCGAATTCGAGGGAACTACTGACACCACTATCCTGGACTGGGTCTTCTCGACAATACTTACGTCAAATGTGTTGTCTGACACAGGAACATCCACGGACAAGGCCACATGCTCCACATCCGTAGTAATGCCGAGTGCGGCGTCAATGCCTGCTCCAACGACATGGAACTCAGCCTCCGCATACTCGGTTATATCGTAATTCCTGTTCCCGTCCCCCGTCATTGCAAGCTCGGCAAAGGCCGTCGCCGCATCACCGTAATATTGCAGATATGAAGCCAGCATATCCTGCAATACTGCCTCCGGCTCATTGCCGGCATCCTCATACACGGAGCCGGGAAGCGGCTCGAAATAGTAAGAGAGTTCCTTGTCCGTCGGAGATGTCCTGACATTCAGCGTAAACCGGTCTGTCATTTCAGCCACAATGTTGAGTTTAGGGGTTTCTGCTTCCTGAGACAGCAGCGTAACGCTTATCTCCGCCCACTCAGACTCAACAGAGGCGGAGGTCGATACCGCCTTTACCTTAACTGTATACATGCTGTCCGGTATCAGGCCGTCGAAAGTAACCGAGAGACTTTCGGTGCTGGCCTGTTCTTCACGGAACTCGTAAGTGTACATGTCCGCGTTCTCCACGGCCTCCCATGCCACCGTGAACGAAGTGGACGTAGTGTCTGCAATACTTAGGACAGGCGTATCCAGCACCACGCCTTTCTCATCGGTATTACACGATACGACAGCTGCAAGCACTGCCGCGCACAACAAAATTGATCTTTGTTTCATAGTGATTTATGTTAATGTTTTAGTATTCATTCCGACGGAGTGGTCACCATCTCACCGTATGTCTGCGGGCTATAGAACCTGACTGTCTGAGTACTGTTGTCCATATCCACGCCCACAGCCATGAACATGTACGAGCTCTCAGGGTATATACCGTCGTTCCATTCATCGAACACCTTGTCCGTAACTCCGGTAGCGGCAAACATATACGCATACTCATAAGGCGTGATCATACCCATTGTCACATAATCCAGATAGGCGTTGATATCGGTACCGAACTCCTCGTAGTCGTAGTCAGGCATGGGTATCACGATGTACTGCGCCTCCAAGTCCGAGGGAGTGACTACAGCGTGTATCTCCATAGGTCCCTGTACCTCTATAAGCCAGTCGAACGTAAGGTCCGCACTGCTTGATGCCTTGTCGGTTCTAACCCTTACCGTATCGATGTCCGTGCTGAGGGCGGTGTTCCAGCCGAACACCATCACCGTGTACTCGGTGTCAGGATCCAGAGTCCCTTCCCCGTATTTCATCTCCAGATAACCGCTATAGACGTGCCCGTCATTGATGTATTCGCTATAGGTATATTTCAACAGGTCCTTCATGTCCTGCTCCGAATAGTCCTCCATGTCGCCCTCTATCATAAGCATCGACCATGGATCGTCATTGGAAGGCTCCACGCTGACAACAGCACTCGATACTCCCACATCAGACACGGCGATGTCGAACGTAATGTCTGAAGGAGGAACCGGGCCGGAATAGAACACTGTATCCACAACAGGCGTTATACGGTTGGCGAGAGAGTCAATGCCTGCAACCAGTATATATGTGTGCTGATCATAATAATAATCAAAATAAGAGTGCACCGTTCCGCTCTCGGCAACCATATACATCCACGCGTCTCCGAAAAAGTCAATATATCCCTGAAGGGCACTGGTCCATACATCCTCCGGATTGCCGCCCATATCCTCCCATTGGGCATCATAGAAGCAATCACGGTAAAAAAGCATCTGGTCATCATCCGGCACAATCGTATATTCCACCATCATCATATCCGGATTGTCCGAAATCTCTATCGTGAATATCCTGCCCTGAGGACTCTCGGGACTGTTCAAAGTCACACTGATCTCCGTCTCTGGCGATGTCCTGAACATATCGGCGTCAGATGACGGCACTGCAGAAAGCCATACTACATATGTCGAATCCGGAACAAGATCCATAAATGACAGCACTGTGTCCTGCGTAACCGAACTGCTTTCTGTCCAGTCGCACCTATAACTATAGTGGTCGGCCCCAGAAACCGGACTCCATGCAAGAGTAAACGAAGTCTCGTCCTGCTCCTGCACCGTCACGGAAGGAGACGGAAGCGGAACAGTCTCAAGACTGCCGCCACCGCCGTCCTCTGGAGTGCATGATACGAAAACAGATGCAGAAAGTGCAAAAAGCAAAAAACAAAGCTTAAAGAGATTTCCCATATGATATATTAGCGTATTAGTTCTTACAAATATAAGAAACTAACTCTCATTAAACGCGGACAGCTGATGTATTTTTAACGAGTTCGACAATTTGTCGAATTTGAAATACGCCTGACTTCCTCCCTGTATTTTGCCGGAGTCATACCTACTTTTTTCTGAAAGAAGGTATAAAATGTTGTAAGAGAGCTGAATCCCAAATCCTGGCTCAGAGCTTTCAGAGGGATGTCCTCATCCGGGTCCGAAAGAGTCTCCAATGCCTCCTCTATTCTGAACGAGTTGATATAATATATGAACGACATTCCTGTCTTCTCGTTTATTATCTGAGACAGATAAGTACGGTTGGTACCCAGAAGAGCCGCCACCTTGTCCCTGGTAAGATTCTTTTCCTTGTATACTTTGTCTTTCCGCATGAGTTTCCCGAGCCTGTCGAAAAGCTCCCCGCTCTTGTCGGTCAAGGGCCGTGACGGCTCGTGCGACAACGCCTTCAGTTTCTCCTCCAGTTCCTCAATACGCCTCTTCTGTGCCTTTTCCTTGTCTATCGCCTCCTTGTACTGCCGGGCTATCCTGGCATACAGACGGTTCTTGTGGCTATACATCATCCAGACCATGCCGAGAACGGCCAGCATAAGCAGAATGACAAAGCCTGAGACCAGCAGGGTGCGGTTCTTCCTGATAATAGTAATGTCGCTCTGTTGCCTCTGGCGCTCATGCTTTTCCTTCTCGTATTTTCTGGTAAGCTCATTCAGAGTCCTTTCCCTCTGCAGGTCCTGCACCTCCTGAGAATTGAAATGATACAGTTTGAACAACTCCCAGGCCTTCCTGTATTCGCCCTGCCTGCTGTAAGCCTCTGACTCGGCCAGATACAGACGATGCAGAAAGATATGGTTGTCCGTGGAATCCGATATCCTGACACCCCGATCCAGAACAGCCACGGCCTCATCATAACGGCCGCAGTCCAGCAGGAAATTGCCGTAGGAAAGATATATCGACACAGCCGCTGTAGTTGAAGCAGTCCCCGCAGACGCAAGCGCATCCACATAATACTTCTCGGCCTCGATGTCGTTACCCTCATCGTGAAGAATATCACCATACAAAGCATAGACCTGAGCCTTGTCTGAATATCTGTCGGCAAGCCTCACCGCCTCACGGGCATACCTGCGGGCACTGTCCAGGTCTCCTTTGAGATAGAACATCATAGCCGAGGTACTTGAACCGGTGAATACCAGATAATCATTACCTGCCAGGCGTCCATACCGGTAAATCTCACGGGCATACGCCAGTCCTGATGTGTCCTGTCTCAGATTGAAGGTATAGACCAGATTGGATCCAAGCACAGCATAGTGATAATATGATGAACGCTCCTCCGCCAGTTTCAGCCCCTGAAGAAAATACTCCACAGCCTTCTCATAGTTCATGTCCCTGACAATGGAATATATCCCAAGACCGTTCAAGGCAGCATACACCGCCTGACACTCACTCTCATCACTGAAAAGGCTGTCCTGTCCATTCCACAGGCTCAGGCTCTCTGACAGATAGACATAGGCCGAATCATACTCGTCCATGGCCAGATAAGACTGGCCGATGTAACTGTCAGCCAGCATTTTCAACGACAAGTCCTGACGCATCTGCGCCGTACTGCGTAAAGCCACCGCGCTTTTCAAAGCCCCGGTATAATCTCCGGACTGCATACTGTGGATATACCCGTCTGTTACCAGAGTGTCCGAAGAAATCTGAGCATGGGCATAAATCACGGAAAGGCACAACAATACCGTCACGGTCAATGACCGGAGACACTGCTGATTCCTAAGAGAGCGTACCGGCAAAACGGTCAATCCTCTCTTTGGCATATTCAAGAGTAACTTTGAAGGTCTTGCGTCCGCTGCCCGGCAGATCATACATGGAATCCATCATCACCGCCTCACAGATTGAGCGCAGACCGCGGGCCCCGAGCTTGTATTTCAAGGCGGTGTCCACTATCAGATCCAGCACAGAGTCCTCTATCGTCAACTTGACTCCGTCCAGCTCGAACAGATGCACATACTGCCTGACCAGAGCGTTCTTGGGTTCGGTAAGGATTCGTCGCAAAGCATCCCTGTCCAGTGGATTAAGGTATGTTACTATAGGCAGACGGCCCACAATCTCAGGTATCAGACCGTATGAGCGCAGATCCTGGGGGGCTATGTAACGCAACAGGTTGTCCATGTCGATATGGCCCTTTTTCTCCTGGGCACCATAACCGACCACACGGGTGTTGAGCCTCTGCGCTATCCGCTTCTCTATGCCCTCGAAAGCGCCTCCGCAGATGAAGAGGATATTGGTGGTATTGACCGGTATCATCTTCTGCTCCGGGTGCTTGCGCCCTCCGGCTGGCGGCACGTTTACGATACTGCCCTCCAGCAGCTTGAGCATGGCCTGCTGGACACCTTCTCCCGACACGTCCCGGGTTATCGACGGATTGTCACTCTTGCGGGCTATCTTGTCTATCTCGTCTATAAATACTATTCCCCGCTCGGCCCTGTCCACATCGTAATCGGCTGCCTGAAGCAGACGGGACAGGATGCTCTCCACATCCTCACCCACATAGCCGGCTTCAGTGAGCACAGTTGCATCAACTATGGCGAACGGCACATTGAGCATCCGCGCTATGGTCCTGGCCAGAAGAGTCTTGCCCGTGCCGGTAGGACCAACCAACAAGATATTGGACTTTTCTATCTCCAGGGCCTCCAGAGCCGACTTCTCGGCATCCAGCACTTTCTGGGCCCCGGATTTCTTCTTTCCGGCCTCAGCCTTCCTGCGGCTGAAAGCCTCGCCTATACGCTTGTAGTGATTGTACACGGCCACCGCCAGGGACTTCTTGGCATCGTCCTGTCCTATCACATACTGGTCCAGAAATGCCGTTATCTGCTTTGGCGTTACATTAAGGGTCTCACATGAGGCCGACTTCCCGGATTCAACTCCGCGATACTCATCGAACAACTCATCTCCGAATATCGAATGTACGTACTCCGATACCCTGAGTGCGCAGTCCACGCAGATAGAACTCCCACCGCCCTGCAGCAGCATCTCAACCTGATCGGAGGTACGGCCGCAAAAGGCGCATTTATCCACTTTCTTCTTATCGCTCATCGTGAGAGTATATTGTCCACCATTCCATATTCCAGAGCCTCCCGGGAAGTCATCCAATAATCCCGGTCAGCATCCTTGGTAATCTTCTCCACCGCCTGCCCCGTATGCTTGGAAAGGATGTCATACAGTTCTCCCTTGAGCTTGCGTATCTCGGCTGCGGCTATCTCTATGTCGGAAGCCTGTCCCTCAGCACCTCCCATCGGCTGATGGATCAGCACTCTGGAATGAGGCAACACCGAGCGCTTGCCCTTCGCTCCTGCGGCCAGCAGCACAGCTGCCATTGAGGCTGCCATGCCCGTGCATATCGTAGCCACATCCGGACCTACGAGCTGCATGGTATCATAGATGCCCAGACCGGCATAGACCATTCCCCCGGGAGAATTAACATATATCTGAATATCGGACGAGGAGTCCGTTGACTCCAGAAACAGGAGCTGCGCCTGTATGATATTGGCCACGTCATTGTCAATGGCCACACCCAGGAATATAATCCTGTCCATCATCAGGCGTGAGAAGACGTCCATCTGGGCGACATTGAGCTGACGCTCCTCTATGATAGTGGGATTGATATAACCGGAATACACCCTGGAATATGAGTCCAGACGGGCCGAGCTCATTCCAAGGTGCTTCACTGCGTATTTTTCGAACTCAGAAGCCATAGAACTACTGGTTCATCTTGCGGAGGTCTGCGGAACTGATCTCCTTGTTGTCCAAAGTAACTGTCTTGCGTACAAAGTTCAGAACTACATTCTCCTGAGCCTTCTCGGCGATACGGCGTCCCTGCTTGTCATCTGCCAGGATGTTCGCGGCATAGCCCTTGAGATGCTCCTCGGGTACGTTGTTCAAGCCGTACATTGCGAACTGGTAACGGGCCAGTTTCAAAGCCTCGGCGTTGACATCGTCCTTGGTCACCTCCAGCTTGTTGTCGCTCATGATGCGGCCCTCGACGGTCTGCCATTTGAAATCCTTGATAAACATGGGGAAGTCCTTGTCGATGTCCTCCTTGGAGAACTTGCCCTCATTGACCTGATACAGCCACCTCTTCAGGAAGTCCTCAGACACCTTGATGTCAGCCTTGTTCATCAGATACTCACGGGCATCCAGCATAAAGCGGTAGTCACTCTCCTGCCTGAACTCCTCTGTCATACGCTCTGTGACAGCCTTGTCGAACTCAGCCTCATCGTGAACCTTGTCCGGTCCGAAGAGAGCGTCGTAAAGCTCCTTGCCGGGCACTGCATCCACATAGTTCTTGATCTCCTTGACGGTCAAGTGCCATACAGGCTCCATACCTTCCAGTTCTTCTTTCTTGACGCGGAGCATGGCTGCGCGGTCAGCCTCATTGGGGAAGGTCTTCACGACATCCACATCCAGCTCATCGCCGGCCTTCTTGCCCAGGAAGAGGGCCTTGGCCTCCTCGTGGAGCACGTTCATGGCGATATAGGAGGCGTCCACCTTTCTGTCTCCCTGCTCCATGTCGGCTACTACGAAATCACCGTCCTTGACCTCGTCGCAGTTCTCCAGGCGGGAATACTGCTTGTAAAGCTGCTTCTTGTATTCCTCTTTCTCCTTGTCGTTGACGGGTATATTATAATAAGGTATGTGGTCGTCCGCCGAGACAGTCAGGTCAAACTTGGGAGCCAATGCTATGTCGAAAGTAAAATCGAACTCCTCTCCACCGTCGAAGTCATTCTTGGTCTCAGCGTCCTCAACGGGAAGGGGCTCACCGATCACTGTCAGCTTATGCTCCTCGATATAATTGTTCAGACTATTGGATATCAGTTCATTGATTGACTCTACAAGAGCCTGGCCACCATAAAGTTTCTCTATGAGACCCATCGGAGCCATCCCCTTTCTGAAGCCCCTGATGTCGGCACTGCGACGGAAACGGTTGAGCACTTTCTTCCTGCTGTCCGCATAATCGTCTTTTACAAAATGGAATGACAGTCTAATCGTCAGTCCGTCATTTACTAATTCTTTTACTTCCATATCGTTTATATATTATTGTCTTTTTGATATAAGTGCGCAAAAGTAAATAAAATCCTTTATTTTACAAAAGATTGAGCCGTATTTGATTTCGTTTGCGTATCTTTGCCTAACACAAACTAATCAGCAGTCATTATGAGAATGAAAATCGTAGCGGGCAACTGGAAGATGAACACCCTGCCCGCAGAAGGAGCCGCACTGGCACAGGATATTGTCAACGCAATCGCAGAAGTTCCATCGGACGTACAACTCATACTTGCCCCTCCTTTCACGCATCTCGACCGCGTGGAAGAAGTCATCAAGGGGTCAGCAGTGGCCCTGTCTGCCCAGAACTGCGCCGACAAGGACAAAGGCGCGTACACCGGTGAGGTGTCAGCGGCCATGCTCGCAGCAACCGGATGCACATACGTAATCTTAGGACACTCAGAAAGAAGAGAATACTATCACGAGACCTCTGCCACGCTGAACGGCAAGATGGCCATGGCACTGGCCAACGGACTCAGACCCATATACTGCGTAGGCGAAAAACTGGAGGAAAGAGAGGCTGGAAGGCATTTTGACGTGGTTGGCTCGCAGATAAAAGAAGTACTGTCCGGTCTGACTCCCGAACAGATAGCCTGTACAGTGGTGGCTTATGAGCCTGTATGGGCCATCGGCACAGGCAAGACGGCCACTGCAGAGCAGGCGCAGGAGATACATGCTTTCATCCGGAAGACTCTTGCGGAGAAATTCGGAGCTCTGGCAGAGAATATCCCGATACTCTACGGAGGCAGCTGCAAGCCTTCCAATGCCCGCGAGCTTTTCGCACAGAATGACATAGACGGTGGTCTCATCGGAGGTGCCGCCCTTAAAGCGGAGGACTTCATCGCCATAGCCAGAAGTTTCTAGCAGTATGGAATACATAGAAGTATCCATAGAGATCAGCCCGTTCAAGGACGAATATGCGGAAATAGTCACGGCTGAGATAGACAGCCTGGGCTTTGAGAGCTATCTCACCGAGGAGCCGTATCTGAAAGCATATATCCCTAAGGAGCGGTTCAGCGAGCCGCATCTGAAAACCGTACTGAGCCTTATCCCGGAGACGGACTTCAAAGTACGCTATACTCTGACCCTTATTCCGGAGCAGAACTGGAACGCGCTTTGGGAATCCGCATTCGAGCCGGTAGTCATTGACGGGCGCTGCACTATTAAGGCATCATTCCACAAGGGACTGCCCAGAACCAGATATACCGTCACCATAGATCCGAAAATGGCATTCGGCACAGGACATCATCAGACTACTTTTCTGATAGTCAGAAGCATGCTGCAATCAGAAAAAGACATTCGCGACAAACAGGTTCTGGACATGGGATGCGGCACCGGCATCCTCTCCATACTTGCGGCCAAGATGAAAGCAGCCGTACCGGTTCACGCGATAGACATCGATCCGGTAGCCGTACGCTCTGCCAGAGAGAACGCCGGCCGCAACAGAGTCGGAGACCGCATCAAATCTCTGTGCGGAGACGCCTCACTGATACAGGCTGGCAGGTATGACCTTATTATAGCCAACATCAACCGCAACATCATCCTAGAGGACCTGTCCACCTACTCGCGCGGACTACGTCCTGAAGGCAGGCTTATTACCAGCGGCTTCTATGTGGAAGACTGCGCTATGGTAGAAGCGGAGGCCGCACGCCAGGGGTTGGAGCACATCTCCTCGGAGAGCATGGACCGTTGGGCAACCGTAACATTCAAGAAAATTTAATCCTATCAAGTCACTAATAACACAAACTCTGAATGAAAAAAATACTGATTTTCGCTCTGTCTGCCGTCTGCATCTTATCAGGACAGGCAGCTGTCACTTTTATCAAAGCCGTTCCTAAAGACCCGGATGTTCCTCTCTGGATGAGGTATCCCAAGATATCCCCGGACGGCAGCAAGATAGCATTTTCTTATCAAGGTGACATCTACTACGTGCCCGTATCCGGCGGAGAAGCCGTAAGGCTCACCGCTACTGACGATTATGAAAGTCAGCCGATATGGTCCAACGACAGCCGCACCATAGCCTTTGTCTCAGACCGCTTCGGAGGCATGGATATTTTCACCATGAGCGTCGACGGCGGGAAAGCCACCCGTGTAACCACGCACTCCGGCACCGAGACACCTCTGGCCTTCTCTCCGGATGACAAATACATCTATTTCTCCGCGGCCATCCAGGATCCGGCATCCAGCGCAATGTGGTCCGCCTCATGGCTAACCGAGCTATACCGCGTCAAAGCCACCGGCGGCCGCCCGGAGCAGATAACAGCCACACCTGTATGCTCCATCAGCTTCGACACCGACGGTGAGTCATTCCTATACTACGACCGCACCGGCAGCGAGAACATCTGGCGCAAGCACCACACATCCTCAGTGGCCCGCAACATTTTCTATTATGACGCAGCCGATGGAAGCCACACCCAGATTACATTCAATCCCGGTGAGGACCGCGACCCGGTATACACCTCTGAAGGCAGGATGGTATTCCTCAGCGAGCGCGACGGAGGCTCCTTCAACGTCTACGAGGCCGCAGTCAATGACGCTGAGAACGTAACAGCCCTGACCTCCTTCAAAAAACATCCGGTGAGGTTTCTCAGCCGCGCCGGCAACGGCACACTATGTTTCGGCTACAACGGAGAAATCTATACACTTGCCGATGGAGGCAAACCGGAGAAAGTCAGAATCAGCATTGTCAATGACAACCTCAACCATCCCTCCATGCTCCGTCTGGGCAGCGTGAACGAGATGGCCTTCTCCGATGACGGCAAGGAGATAATCCTGCAAAGCCGCGGCGAGGTGTTCGCCACTACAGGAGAGTACAGCACTACCAAGCAGATAAGCCGCACGGCCGCCGCCGAGGAGGGCATTACCATCTCCCCTGACGGAAAGACCATAGTCTACGCATCAGAGCGGACCGGCTGCTGGAACCTCTACAAGGCCACACTGGCCGATGAGGACGAACTGCATTTCGCATACGCTACCATTATTGATGAGGAACCGCTGCTCAAGGACGATGGAAACGAGCGCACCTTCCCCTCCTTCTCCCCCGACGGCAAGGAAGTGGCATTCATAGAGAACCGCAACATCCTAAAGGTGCTCAACCTTGAGACCGGCAAGGTCCGCCAGATTACCGACGGCACACAGCACTATGGGGAATTCCAGTACGACTGGTCGCCTGACGGCAAATGGTTTGCCCTGACTCTCATCACCAACCGCCGCGATCCGTACAGCGACATAGGCATCGTCTCCGCAGTGGACGGCGGCAGAATACACAACGTGACCAACAGCGGCTACATCGACCATTCGCCTCAGTGGGCCATGGACGGCAATGCGATTATCTTCATCTCCAATCGCCTGGGTCTCAGGGCACACGCCTCATGGGGCAGCCAGGACGACGTATTCATCGCCTTCATGAACCGCGATACCTACGACAAGTTCAACATGAGCGAGGAGGAGTATGCTCTCTACAAGGAGAAAGAAGAGGCCGCCGAGAAGAAGGCCAAGGAAGCAGAGGAGGCAGAAAAAGAGAAAGCCTCCAAGGACAAGAAAGGCAAGAAAGACGCTGAGAAGAAAGACTCAGAGGCCGATGATAAGAGCAAGGACATCGAGATAGACTTCGACGGCATAGAACACCGCATCATGCGTCTTACCCCCATGTCCTCCACTCTGGCCTCGGCCGCTCTCACCAATGACGGAGAGACACTCTACTTCCTTAGCGCATTCGAGGATGGATTCGATCTCTGGGAGCTGGAGACCCGCTCCGGAGCCGTGTCGCTGCTCAAGAAGCTCAACACATCCTACGCATCACTGGCATTCGACAAGGACGAGAAAAATCTTTACATACTCGGATACCGTCCTCAGATTATGAGTATGAGCGGCAATCAGATCAAGCCTGTGAACTTCAACATGACCATGGAACTGGACCGTGCGGCAGAAAGAGCCTACATGATGGACCACGTGTTCAAGCAGGAGGAAAAGAAATTCTACACCGACACATATCATGGAGTGGATCTGAAACAGCTGCGCAAGGACTACCTTCCGTTCCTAAAACACATCAACAACAACTATGACTTCTCCGAGATGCTCTCCGAGATTCTTGGTGAGCTGAACGTATCCCACACCGGCTCAGGCTACAGCGGTCGCGGAGCTGAGAAGACTACACCTGCGCTCGGACTGCTGCTGGACATGAGGTACACCGGTGACGGCCTCCGCGTAGACGAGGTGCTGGAAGACGGACCGTTCGCCGTCAGCGGCTCTAAAGTAAAGGCCGGTGTCATCCTGGAAGCCATCGACGGAGAGAAAATACTCGCCGGAGAGGACTGGTTCCCGCTGATCAACGGCAAACTGGGAGATCAGATGCTCTTCTCGTTCTATGATCCGGCAACCAAGGAACGCTGGAACGAGGTAGCCAAGCCAATCTCCAGCTACGAGCAGAACGAGATGATGTATAAAAGATGGGTGGAGAGCCGTGCGGCGGAGGTTGACAGCCTTTCCGGCGGACGCTTGGGCTACGTACATATCCGCTCTATGGCCGATGGCAGCTACCGCGACGTATATGCGGACATCTTAGGCAAATACAACCTGCGCGACGGTATTGTCATCGATACCCGTCACAATGGCGGCGGCCGGCTCCATGAGGATATCGAGATACTCTTCACCGGAGAAAAATACCTTGAGCAGGTCATCCAGGGCACTGTTGTATGCGACATGCCCTCCCGACGCTACAACAAGCACTCCATCATGCTTGTGAGCGAGGACAACTACTCCAACGCCCACGGCACGCCCTGGGTATACCAGCACCAGAAGATCGGTTCGATAGTAGGCATGCCCGTACCGGGAACCATGACATCGGTCAACTGGGAGACTCTGCAGGATCCCACGATGTATTTCGGAATACCTGTCATCGGATACCGCACACGCGACGGTCACTATCTGGAGAACTCCCAGCTTGAGCCTGACTTCAAGGTACGCAACAAGCCTGAGGAGCTCATCGAAGGACGCGACGAGCAGCTTGAGGTAGCCGTCCGCGAGCTTCTGAAGCAAATCGACGCAGACACAGACCGCTGGTAGACCAGTCCTCAACACCACATATGAAAAGCCTTCGGGGATTCTCCGAAGGCTTTTTTGCATTTTGCAGGCGCGAAAAATGATTTTTGCTACTTTTGGGGCGTGAATTATCTGCTGATCATATTGGGGGCGGTGTCGCTCGGGCTGGGTGTGACCGGGATGTTCCTGCCGGTTCTGCCGACTACCCCTTTCCTGCTGCTGACGGCGTGGTGCTGGCTTAAAGGCTCGCCTCGGCTGTACGCCTGGCTTATGTCACAGCCGAGACTGGGCCCGTATATTCGTGACTTTCAGGAGCACAGATGCATCTCCCGCAAAGTCAAGGCCATATCCGTCAGTACCCTTTGGGTCACAGTCACAGTGAGCATAGTGCTGGTGCATCCGCTATGGCTCCGCATCCTGCTCTTCTGCATAGCCGTCGGCGTGACCGTCCACATCTTGTCCTTCAGCTCCAAAAACCAATAACCGGCACCACAGCCATCAAACGCACAATCCGTCGGCATACGAATAATGAAAAACTGTCGCTTAATTCCGTAATTATGAGTCGCCCGGCAAACTATCCATGTATTTTCCCGTATAAACTCATCAGTTTTTATATCTTAGGCTTCTCTTTGGAGTGGACAAATTTTTGAAGAGTAAATTTTATTAAATTTGTACCTTTTAAAAGGTTTAATTTAGTTGAAGAAGGATGATATTGGCAGTTATTAAATTGAATCTGACGACGGTGGACTGGACAGCCGTCGCTGCTGTCATGTCTTTTTTGATGATTGTGGTTACTTTGATATCGTTGTGTCAGAGTAAGCAGCAGTTGAAAGAGCTGAAGAGGCAATGGGAGGAGGCGAACAGGCCCAGGCTGACGTTTGGGGTGGTGCGGTGGCACGGCCTTTTTTTGTTGAAGATAACAAATGTTGGGAATGTGGTTGCTACAGATATTAAATTGAGGTTTGAGGAAGAGTACCTGAGCAGTTTGTTTGAGAGATGCGCAGAGATGCTAAGGGGGCTTGAAAGGCCATTCTGTATAGAGGCCAAAGGGACAAAATATTATCTTATAGGGGCATCCAAAGGAAGCCAGTTAGCAGTAGGAAATAAAATAATGCCTGAGAATGAGGTAGATAAATGGGTGGATGAACATATTTCCGATCTGATAAAGATAACCGGTTCATATGGTGGTAAATACTCTGTGACGGAGTGTTTTTCGATAGAGATGTTTTTAAATAAGGGAATTGTTTATGAGGATAGTATTGCGGAGTGTCTTGGAGGAATAAAGGATGGGCTTGTAATGAATAATGCTAAGAAGCACGTACCTGTGCAAGAGAGTCTGGAGAGAATTGCCAAGTCGCTTCAAATTCTTGTCAAAAATATGGATAAAACGGTGACTGAAGAAAACGAAAAGGAATATGGCGAATAATACTAAGCTGGAACTTACATGGATAGGTAAGTATGACAAGAAGATGCCTGTGGAGCCGAGGATTCTGATTGAGAATCCGGAGTATTCGTATGGTGTGCCGGAGGCTGGTGTGCTC
>DVHR01000012.1 GCA_018711925.1 Candidatus Coprenecus pullicola | reverse complement strand
AACTTGACGTTGAACGTAGCGGTCGCCAGGTGCGTCCACTCGTCCCAAGCGTGTGAGTGGTTCTCCTTGTAGAGCATCCGGTAGCTGCCGTAGGAGTAGTTTACGCCAGCTCCGAGGCTGAGCCAGCTGAGGACGTTGTATCCGTACTCAGCCCTGAAAGTCGGCAGTACGGTCTTGTTCTCTCCGGTGACGATGTCGGACGGACTGATGAAGTTGAATCCGGCGAAAGCGTCACCGACTATACTTGCGGACCGGAACAGCGGTCCGTAAGGCAGTCCTACGCTGATGTCCACCTCCTGTGTACCGGTGTAGTCCACCTTCTTGCCTTTGCTGTCCTGAGCGGACGCAGAGGAAATGAGCAGCAGGAGCACCGCTGCTGAAAGGATGAGTCTTCGTGTGAAATTCATAAGATAATCGGTTTGAACGGTTAATAAATCTTTCTAAAAAGATGCATAAAAGTCAGATATCGCTGCACGGTCAGTCGTGGTACAGTTCGATGTCGGTGATGATGCCGTTGTCATCGTAGTAGAACCTGGGATAGCAGCCCCACTCGATCCAAGGCTCGTCGGGACTGCCCTCGGGTGCCCAGTATATGCGGCTGCAGTCTTCTTCCTCCAGGGTCTTGCCTCCCATGTCGTAGACCTTGCTTACGGGGTCTCCCACCCGTACATAGTCATTGACGGCGAACCTGTCTGAGTATAAAGTGAAGACGCAGATTTTAATGCTGTCCTTTCCGACATCGCTGTATCCTAACTCATCGACTACATTTCTGACTGCTTTGGCATCGCTAAGGGAGTAATCCCCTGAGGGCGGTGCCATGACCATGGTGGTGTGATATACAAAGTATTTGTAGATTACGTTGTCTTCCTCGTCCGGTTCACCGAGGGCGTCTGTAATCTGCTCCCTTGTGTAGATTTTATATGTGTCCAGTCCGTTGATGCTGACGGAAGAGAAGTCGTATTGTTGTGTGTTCTGCGCCGCAGCAGTGGGTATGCCGGCCGATGCTATGGCGATAATGCAGATGATGAGTTTTGAAAATGAGTTCATGATATGATTCAGTCGTAGTACAGTTCGATGTCGGTGATGATGCCGTTGTCATCGTAGTAGAACGCGGGATAGCAGTTCCACTCAATCCACGGCTCTTCGGGACTGCCCTCGGGTGCCCAGTATATGCGGCTGCGGTCTTCCTCCTCCATGGTCTGGCCACCCATGTCGTAGACCTTGGTTACAGGGTCTCCCACGCGGATATAGTCATTTACGGCGAATCTGTCAGAAGTAATGAAGAACACTTGGAATCTAAGCGTATCACCGTTTTTTCTTATGTATCCGAAGCCGTCGGCGACTTCCTTGGCGGCTCTGAACGTTCTTGTAGTGTCGACTGCCGGAGCCATAACAAGGGTACTAATGTATGTGAAATAATAATATCCGTGTTCGTCCTCTATGCTCGGCTCACCGAGAGTGTCTATAATCTGCTCCCTTGTGTATGCCTTGTCCACCTCCAGTCCGTTGATTCTGATTGTGGAGAAGTCGTACTGCAGTGTGTCCTGCGCCGCAGCAGTGAGTATGCCGGCCGATGCTATGGCGATAATGCAGATGCTGAGTTTTGAAAAAGAGTTCATGATACGGATTCAGTCGTAGTACAGTTCAATCTTGGTGATGATGCCGTTCTTATCGTACCAGAATGCGGGGTTGTACATCAAGTCCTCATCCTCTATGTAATCCGTTACGTATGACGCCCACCAATACAGTTTGCCGCCGCCATCAGTATTCTTGATGTCTCTGACACTTCCTCCCATGTCGTAGACCTTGCTTACAGGGTCTCCCACGCGGATATAGTCATTGACGGCGAATCTGTCCGAGTTTAAAGTGAAGACACAGAATCTGATGCTGTCCCGTCCATAAATGCCACCGAACCCGAACTCATCTGTAACCTTCATGGCAGCCCTGACATCACTCAGGGAGAAGTCTCCTGATGCCGGGGCCATGACTATGGTGCTGTTGTATACAAAATAGCTGTACACTACATCATCCTCTTCGTCGGGTTTCCCCAATGCGTTTATAATTTGCTCTCTAGTGTAGTATCTGTCCACCTCCAGTCCGTTGATGCTGACGGAGGAGAAATCGTACTGCAGTGTGTCCTGCGCCGCGGCAGTGAGTATGCCTGCCGCAGTCATGGCCGCTGCCGATGCGGAGAGAAGTTTTAGGATTATTCTCATTGCGATATGCTCTCTAGTGTTAAATGGTTAATAGTCGTAGTGTTTATTTTGTTGTGTACTTTTAGCTGTGTTTCTTAAGTTTGTCCCCAAAGGTAAGCAAAATATACTTTCAGCGCAAGGAAAAAAGTTTCACACCGCAAATTTTATAATGTTGATTTACAATGGTTTACAAAAGTGAAAAATGTCGTGACTCCGAAAATATTTCACATGGCCCTGTTTTGGCCGTGATGGTCGGTCTCGTTGGCGAGTCTGATGAGCCAACGTCCGAGTGTGGTGTCGTGCTCGGTGAGTCCGAGCTTGGAGCGTATGACTGAGGCACGGTTGTGGTGGGCGTGGCTACCGCCTCCTATCAGGTTGCCGATGTCTTTCCCTCGTAGCCCCATGGCGTATAGACAGCAGTAGCCGGTCTCCCATTCGGAGAGTCCGCGGGCTTTCAGCGCGTTCGTGAACTCAGGATGTGCTGTGGCGTACGAGAACATGACAGAGAGCACGAAATGGTTTCTGTCCTCGGCCAACAGCTCCATCTTGTGTGTGACTTGGTCGATGACCTCGTAGTCAGAGCCGGAGGCCTTGGCGGAGAGTATTCTGGTGACGGTGGTCAGCATGTCATTGACCGAGCGCCGTGCCTCCTCCGGTATGGATACTTTGGAGAGCATATCAGTCAGTGCGTCTTTCTCCTCGGTGAGTCGGGTGTTGATGCTCTCCAGATACTGCAGTTTTCTCTCCGCATCCTGTCTTTCCTGCTCCGCTCTCAGTTCGGCTATCCTGATTCTGTTTCTGAGGCTGCTGATGATGAGTGCTGCCAGGAGAAGTGCGGTGACAGTGCCGAAGACAATCAGTATGACTGTGTTGCGATGCCGTATCGCGGCATTCTCGTGCGCGTAGCGTTCCTCGATGAACTTGGTGTCTGCCTCGAACTTGTCGATGTCCTCGTCGCCTACTATGTCCGAGTACTTTTTGAGTGAGGCGTAGGCCTTGTCGAACTGTCCCAGCTCTTCGTATATCAGGGAACTGAGCAGGAGGTACTGCGGTTCGGTCTCATAGTCGGGGAAGCCTAGCGGATAACGCTCCAAAGCCCATAGTGCGGAGTCCGTATCGCCAGCAAGACGGTAAGCATTGGCTACAACGCCCCAGTCAATATCTTCTGGGGAAATGGTTTTGATGTATTCACTTACAATCTTTTTAGCGGTATCAATATCTGAGTGTCGCGCAAGATTGATAGCAGAGGAGTAGTAGTAACTCTTACTCAGATTGTCCATCTTATCCCAGTAGGAGTCCTCTATGTCGTTCAGCAGACTATCAGCGACTTCATAGTCTCCCAGAATGTATGCGTAATCGGCAGCACAGGTCAAGGCTTTAATCTGAAGCAGCATGTTTCCGGCTCTGTCGTAGTATTCTGCGGAGAGAAGGGCATCCCGGTAAGACTTCTCAAAGTCGTAAATATCAGCGTAGATGGCCCTTTTAGCGGAGTACAGCCGTCCGATTGCCTGCCAGTCCGTGGCGCGGTCCACATATCCCTCGGCGTTGACGAAGTGCTCGATGGCCTGCTCCCAGTCACCTGAGTTGCGGAAGATGCAGCCGAGGTAGTACTGTGCCTTGAGCCTGTCGTTGGGTTTTCCGTGCCTGGCATAGTATTGCGCAGCGGGCCGTATGACACTGTCTGTGGTCAGTTCAATATAGTTCTTGTCGAGGGCTTGGGAGTAAAGCAGTGCGTGGCGGGCCCGGGCCTCGCGTGTGGTCAGACGGCTGCGGTCGAGGGTGTCAAGCAGGGTGAGCGCGGAGTCGGGATGCTCCTCCATGACGGCCTCGGCCCAGTCCAGCTCCTCCATGACGGCGCTGTCGTCCGCGCATGACAGCACGGCACAGCAGGTCAGCACTACGGCAGTTATCCGGATCAGTATATGTGACAGTCTGAATCTCACGCGGCAAAATTACATAAAAATCACGGATTCCGCACCGATATAAAAAAAGGAGGCCGGCGAATCGCTTCGCAGCCTCCGTTGAAAAACAGGTATGACAGCTTCGAAAAGCAGTTTTGTTACAGAGCCCAGCCCTCAGTCCAGTCGTTGTCGGCCGAGATGGCACCTACGTATGAAGCGCTCTCGAAGAAAGAGCCGAGTCCGGTGGCGTCAAATCCACCGTCTATAGTTCCGAAGTAGTTGCCGGTGAGGCTGAATGAGTAGTTGATCTCGTTGTGGTTGTCAGCAGCGAGGAAGTCCTCCTCGGTGTAGAGAACGTTGTCGCTGTCACTGGAAATGCTGGTGGAGAGGTACACGTACTGGAGCTTGGAAGTACCGTCGGCCAGAGCGGACTCGGTGCCCTCGGTCTCGGTGGTGAGAGTGCGGGTCTTTCCGGTCACGATGGCGTTGTAAAGCTCTACCTGTGTGCCTGCGCGGAGACGTACGCCACGTCCGTCAGCGTCGTTGCCCACGAGGGTGATGTTGGAGAGGACGGGGTGAGAGATGGGCGAGGCCATGTTGTCGTTGTCGTTGTTGTCGCACTCCATCAGGGCGTCGCATTCTGAGGAGATCTGATGGGCTATCATGAACTGGCCGTTACCGCACCAGCCCTCTGTCCAGTCAAAGGAGTCGTCAGTGTTGTTGGTGGACACGAGATATTTCACGTTGACAGTACCGCCGAACCATTCGAATCCGTCATCAGAGCCGCCATAGGCCTGGAGGTGGTCTACTGTAGTGCCGTCACCCACGCCGTAGAATGTGAAGCCGTTGGCCTCTTTCTCCTCGGAGAAGGCATATCCGCCGTACTCAACGCGGATGTACTGGAGTGTACCGGAGTTGTCGTGAGGGTCGTTTCCACCGTAGGAAGCGTCACCGATCTCAGACTTTGCATCAGTACCGGCATTGATCGGAGCCTTGCCGCAGATATGCAGACCTCCCCACGCGCCTGCTTCCTTTCTGCTGGAAGTCATTACGATGGGTGAGCTGGCTGTGCCGCGTGCGTCAATCTTGGCGCCCTGCTCTATCAGTATGTAGTCCACCTGGTCGTCATCCTGTGCGATGATGGTCACGCCTGGCTGGATGGTCAGTGTCGCGCCGGCCTTTACGTGCAGACCGCCTGTGAGGGTGTAGGTTTGGCCCTGCTCAAGGGTCCTGTCCTCGGTGATATCACCTACGAGATCTACATCGGAATCGATAACGTTGCTGTTGTTGTCTTTTTCGCAGGAAACAGCCATTACAGCTGCGCTGAGTGCGAGAAAAATAAAATTTTTGTTCATTTTTAAAAATTTTAGAAATGTTATAAAATATTCAGAGTTTAAAAATCCAGTTTTACTCCTACTCCGATGCCTCTGCCGAGACGGTAGCTTTCGGTGAGCATTTCCTCGCCGAGGTCAGGTACGTTCTGTGTAAAGCGGTATTCGGAGTCGAGCAGGTTGGTGAGCGAGAGCTGTACGCTCCACAACCGGTTGATCTGGTATGTGATGTTGGCGTCGAGGGCGTGGATAGGAGCCTGCATGATGTTGCCGAGTCCGTAGATACCCACTGCCTGGATTCTCGGTCCCTGGACATTGTAGAGCACTGAGACGGCCAGCGAGGACTCCTCTCCGAATTCAGGCGCATAGGTGATGAATGCGTTGCCGATGTAGGGAGAGGCGCCTTGGAGAGCCCTGCGGCTGTCTGTGTAGATACCTCCGTCCAGAAGGGTCACGTCAGTGTACATCAGGGAGACATTTCCGCCTATGGTGAAGTACTTGAACGGCTGTGTGCGGAACTCTGCCTCAAGTCCTGCGGCCATACCCTGTTGCGCATTTCTGAAAGTGTGGACTATGGCTCCTCCCGAGGTCTCCTGTACTCTCTCGATGGGGTCCTTGAGAATCTTGTAGTACGCCCCGATGGAGAACATGTGCCTGTTGTCAGTGGAGAAGAACTCGTATTTGAGGTCGAAGTTGTAGTTGTATCCGTTGGTCAGCTGGTCGTTACCGCGAAGCTCCGCACTTCCGTAAGACTCCTTGTAGAGGAACGGGGCCATCTCGATGAATGACGGGCGGGTCACTGTTATGGAGGAGGCGAACCGGAACGAATGTTTCTTATTCAGAGTGTATTTCAGGTTCAATGCCGGGAAGAAGTCACCCTTGTTGAGTCTGGACACGCTCTCGCGCGAGGCGTCGTTCCAGTAGCGGACCCACTGCTGGGAGTATTCGTAGCGTACTCCGAGACCGATAAGAAGGTCCTCGATGGGATAATATTCTACTTCGGCGAATCCTGCGATGATGCGGTGGCCGGCGTAGTAGTTGTTCTTTGGCTGGGCGTCTCTCTCTATCGTTATCAGGCCGTCGGCTATGCTTTGTGCATTCAGGAACGTGGAGGGAGTATAGATGTCGCTGATGACCGGATTGATGTTGCTCAGGTTGTAGTAGAAACGTAGAGAGTTGTAGTCTCGGGTCTTGTCCTTGTAGGCGGCTCCGAAGATGAGTCTGCTCTTCTCACCGAAGCTGAACGTCGGCTTGATCTCGGCTACGACTTCCTGCTCCGAGAGCTCTCCGTAATAGCGCATGGTCTCCTGGCGGTTCAGCTTGAAAAGGGACAGGGAGCCGTCCTCGCCTTTGCGGTACATTACCTGACGGCGGTCCGGCTCGTTGCTGTCAGTCATGCTGTAGGAGACTTTCCAGTCCAGCAGCCAGTTTTTGGCAAGAGTATTGGAGCCTCCAAGTTGATTGTTCCACAGAGAGTATGAATGTGCGATGGAGTTGCTTCCGAGCAGCTGGTTGTCCTCGGCGTCGTATCCGTCACGCAGTTTGTAGTCTTCCGTGGCGTTCTTGGCATACAGTGTGGTAAAGCCGATCTTGTCACCGTTCTTGAACAGATAGTTGAGGCTCAGCAGGCCTGTCAGATCCAGACTGTGCTCATAACTGTTGTATGTGAACTCGTCCATGTGCTGGCCCTGGGTGTTGATGTTGGTGATGTATGCGTCGTAGATATTCTGGCTTCCGCTGGATATGGACGCCGATGCCAGAAGGCTGAGCTCATCTCCGTTCCTGAGCTGGAAAGTGCGGCCTCCCGACACGGAACCTGAGATGTCAGGTATGGCCATGGACTTGCGGATGTCAAATGATGTTCCGAAAGGGTCGTTGTTGACTATGTACGTGCGGAAGTCAGGCAGGCTCATGTCCTTGACATTGCGCGGAAGATTGTTGTCGTGCAGAAGCCATCCTTTTCTGTCCGGGCGGTATGTGTCGGTAAAGGTGGTGCCTATTGTTCCGTTCAGTCCGAGCGATACGGATACGAAACTCTTGCCTACGTTCTCCTTGGTCGCGATGTCTATGTGCGCACCGGAGTAGTCGGCGAAACTGGTCGCCGTATATACTTTTGTAACGGTGATGTTCTGAAGTACGGAACTGGAGAATATATCCAAGGGTATCAGTTTGTTGTCCGGGTTAGGAGACGCCACCGGCAGACCGTTAAGGGTGGTCAGGCTGTACCGGTCGCCCAGTCCGCGGACGAAGAGCTGGCCGGAGTTGTTGAAGGATATGCCGCTCATGGTCTCCACGGCCTCGGCCACGTTGGAAAGCCCTTTTGTCCGTATCTCTGCCGCGCCGATGTTCTCAACGGCTTGTGCGGACACCTTGCGGTCATTGATCAGCGCCATTTCTGATTCCGGATTCTTTCTGGCCACTACCACGACGCTTTCCAGAGCCTCGGTCTCAGTCTGCATCTCGAAATCCATGACCAGTTCCTCTCCCTTATTGAGTTTGAAAGAGCCCGACATCACATCACTGTAGCCTATCATATGGAGAGTGAGCACACCCTCGATTCCTTCAGGAATCTCAAAGATGTAGCTCCCGTCGGCCCAGGTCTGGGTGCCCTCTCTGTGTTCGGCTCCATCAGCGATGCCTTCAAAGATAAGCACTACTCCCGGCAACGGCTCCGATGTTGCGGCGTCTTTTACGACACCTTTTACAGTCTGTGCGTTTGCTGTCCCTGCATGTAGGGCAATGAAAGATGCAATAAGGAAAAATACTGCTTTTAGAAATCTGGTATTCATATTGTCCTGCTTTTTCGGCGGCAAAAGTATCGGGACGATATGTCATGGATGATACGTGAAAATTAAAATGCTGTTACTGGAGTTACGAAAAAATTGCAGACATTTCATCCGTGTTACAGTGTGCCGGCTTGCCCGCGTTCCGGGAAAGTGCCAAAGATTTACAGGAAAATGGTTCATTTTCCAGAAGATGAATTATATTAGGGCTTTAATTCTGTCGAGTATGTTTGGTAAGATAATATCGGTTCTGTCAGCGGCCGTGCTGCTGACCTCGGTGAGCGCTTATTGCGGACCTGTATCTGATGTCCTGCCCAGGCCGGCTGAGCTGCGTTTCGGTCAGGGATACCTTAAAATGGATGCCGGGGACATCCTTTCCTCCGCCCGGGTGCGTCAGTCCATAGTCCGGGCTGAGCCGGAGTCCTATGTCCTGGAGGTGTCCGGGGACTCTGTCATCATCGAGGCCGGGGACAGTGCCGGTCTCTTCTACGCGTGGCAGACTCTGAGCCAGCTGGCCGGTGTGCCGCTTGAGGTCACGGAGACAGCTCATGGCCCTGGAGCCGTTCTTCAGGCCGTCGATAGTGTGTGGATTCCGTGCGTCACTGTCCGGGACAGCCCGAGGTTTGCCTGGAGAGGCTATATGCAGGATGTGTCGAGGCATTTTTTCGATATCGGCTTTCTGAAGAAGCAGATTGACGCTATGGCGACCTTGAAACTGAACCGTCTGCATCTGCACCTGACTGACGCAGCCGGCTGGAGGGTTGAGATTGACCGCTATCCCCTGCTTACCTCGCTGGCCGCCTGGAGAGAGGGTGACCTGTGGAAGGACTGGTGGTTTGGTGACCGGAAATATTTGCCGGAGGGGACACCGGGGGCTTATGGCGGGTATTATACCAAGGAACAGTTGCGGGAGCTGGTGCGGTATGCCGCTGACCGCTACGTCACCATTGTCCCCGAGATAGAGCTGCCCTCGCACTCGGAGGAGGTGCTGACCGCCTATCCGGAGCTGTCCTGTACCGGAGAACCTTATAAGCATTCGGATTTCTGCATCGGAAAAGAGGAAACATTTGAGTTTCTTGAGAACGTTCTCACGGAGATAATGGATATATTTCCGTCGCAGTACATCCATATCGGAGGAGATGAGGCGTCCAAAAAAGCCTGGGACGAATGTCCGCTTTGCCAGGCCCGTATGAGGGAGGAAGGTCTCTCGGATGTGGATGAACTGCAAAGTTACATGATCAGACGCATAGGGACTTTCCTTGAGTCTCACGGACGGATACCTGTCGGCTGGGATGAGATCATGCAGGGAGGGGCGGACAGCGCTGCTGTGGTTATGGCCTGGAGAGGCGTAGATCAGGGCGTCCGTGCAGCTGAGGGCGGCAACAGGACAATCATGTCTCCGGGAGCGTTCTGTTATTTTGATACTTATCAGGATGATCCGTCGACGCTGCCTCCGGCGATGGGCGGATATACTCCGCTGTCCAAGGTCTATGCGTTCGAGCCGGTGCCGGAAGGTCTGGATTCAGCGGCGGCTTCCAATATTATAGGTGTGCAGGCCAATCTCTGGTGCGAATATATTCCGACAGAGGATCATGCCGAGCTGATGATATATCCTCGTCTCTATGCCTTGGCCGAGGTGGCATGGAGTCCGGTTTCAGGCCGTGATTACGAAGACTTTCACCGAAGGGCTTTGAAGCTGTGCGGGCAGATGCGGGATAAGGGGTACAATGTCTTCGATCTGGCTCATGAAGTAGGGGACCGCCCCGTCTCGCAGCAGCCGGTGGAGCATCTGGCCCGGGGCTGCAAGGTCATCTACAACGCACCATATAATGCTGCTTATGCCGCAGGAGGGGATACGGCTCTCACGGACGGTCTGCACGGGGGCTGGACTTACGGGGACGGCCGCTGGCAAGGCTTCATCTCGCGGGGCCGTCTGGATGTGACCGTGGACCTTGGCAGGCTGACTGAAGTCCGTTCTGTGGAGGCGGATTTCATACAGGTCTGCGGTCCGGAGGTCTTCCTGCCGGTCGAGGTGGTGATTTCTGCATCGGAGGACGGTTCTGAGTTCCGGGAGCTGAGGCGTATTACCCGTGAGGTGCTCCGCGACGACCGCGTCACCTTCATCACCGACGGCTGGTATGCTGCCGACGCCTCAGTGTCTGCCCGATCAGTTTCAGACGATAATGACGGCCCTGAAATCTCCGGCCTTACTGACGACGGCTTTATCCGCGCCCGCTATATCCGCGTCCAGGCCCGCTCCGGCCAGTTCGGCGGCTGGGTCTTCACCGACGAGATCGTTATCCGCAGTAGGTGTCGTCCTGCAGATCTGCCGGATTTACTGTTGAAGTAGCGGGTCTGTTGTCAGTGTTGCGGGATGCGGAGGGCACGCATGGCGTTGAGGACGGCCAGGACGGTGACGCCGACATCTGCGAACACGGCCAGCCACATGGTGCCGAGGCCGACGGTGGCCAGACCCAGTATTGCCGCTTTCACTACGATGGCGAACCAGATGTTCTGACGGGCGATGTGGAGAGTACGGCGTGCTATGGCAATGGCTGTGGCTATCTTGGTAGGCTTGTCGTCCATCAGTACCACGTCGGCTGCCTCTATGGCGGCGTCGCTGCCCAGTCCGCCCATGGCGATGCCCACATCGGCCCGTTTTAGTACCGGCGCGTCATTGATGCCGTCTCCTACGAAGGCCAGGCTGCGTCCGTCCGGATTCGAGGCCAGCAGCTGTTCCAGGTAGGAGACCTTGTCGGCGGGCAGCAGGGCGGCGTGATATGCGTCCAGTCCGAGTCTGGAGGCCACATCGCGGGCCACCTCCTCCCGGTCTCCGGTCAGCATGACAGTCCGGCTGACACCCAGGCGTTTGAGAGCGGCGATGGCTTCCGCACTGTCCTCTTTCACAAGGTCGTTGATTACGATATGCCCGGCGTACTTGCCGTCTACGGCCACGTGGATGATGGTACCGGCACGGTGACAGTCATGCCAGCCGGCCCCGACCGAATCCATCATCCGGGTATTGCCCACGCAGACCGGGCGGCCTTCCACGCAGGCCTTGATGCCCTGCCCGGCAATCTCCTCCACATCTGTCACCGAGCAGCCGTCGGTGGCCTCGTTGGGGAAAGCCGCCCGGAGAGCCTCCCCTATCGGATGTGTGGAGAAATGCTCCACGTGGGCGGCCAGATGCAGCAGCTCGTTCTCGTTGAAGTCCTCGGGATGAACGGCCTCCACTGCAAACTCGCCTTTGGTAAGGGTTCCTGTCTTGTCGAACACTACGGTGCCGATACGGGCCAGCGTGTCCATATAGTTGCTCCCCTTGATGAGTATGCCTTTACGCGAGGCTCCTCCCAGTCCGCCGAAAAATGTCAGCGGTACGCTGATGACCAGAGCACAGGGACATGAGACAACCAGGAAGATAAGCGCTCTGTGCAGCCATATGGCGAAGGAGGCTGAGAAACCGGTCTCTGAGAAAAGCGGAGGCAGGAAGGCCAGCAGCAGGGCGGCGAAGACCACGATGGGAGTATAGACACGGGCGAAGCGCGTAATGAACGACTCGCTTCGGGACTTCTGTCCGTCCGCGCTCTCCACCAGCCGGAGTATTTTCGACACTGTGCTTTCACCGAAAGATTTTGTCGTCCTTACGCGGAGCACACCGCTCAGATTGACGCAGCCGGATATCACCTCGTCGCCGGCACCTGCGTCCCTGGGGATGCTCTCACCTGTAAGCGCCACAGTGTTGAGCGACGATGTGCCCTCTATCACCGTGCCGTCCAGAGGCACCTTGTCCCCCGGCCTTATGACGATGACCTCTCCGATGCGGACTTCTTCCGGAGGGACGGTCTCCACGCGGCCGTTACGCTCCACGTCAGCCGTGTCGGGCCGGATGTCCATCAGATGCGATATGCTGTCCCGGCTTTTCCCTTCCGCATAGGTCTCGAACAGTTCTCCGACCTGAAAGAAGAGCATGACGAATACGGCTTCAGGGAACTCCGTTTCTGCTCCAGGCAGGAAGCCTATGCACAGGGCACCTATAGTCGCTATGGTCATCAGGAAGTTCTCGTTGAACACGTCTCCGTGCGCGATACCCTCGGCCGCCTCTTTCAGTGTGGGGGCTCCGACCAGCAGGTAGGGTATCAGATAGACGAGAAGCAGTTGCCATGTAGGCAGGGTGCAGTGCTTCTCTATGAGTACCGCTCCGGCCAGCAGGACTGCGCTGGCGGCGATAAGGATGATCCTCCGTCTCATGCTCCTGCCTTCATGTCCGGATTGTCCGGTGCGATGATGCCCGTGATTATGATGTTCGTGTGCCATGATTCTTCCATTTTATTCCTGACACAAAATTACGGAGGACAGGATGCAACCAGGTTTCATAAATGAGGCAGCCCGGTCACTTTGCAATTCGGTTGCAATGGATGATGGAATGCATATCCGTAGCCTGTTACGGTGCCGGCAGTGACGGAAGTCAGGCTTTGCGGCCGGAACATTTGGGGCAGAGACCCTTGACGGTGTAGTTGATAGACTCAATCTCGTAGCCGTCAGGAAGTTCCACTACAGGAATCTTCACATCGTCGATACAGAATGTGCGGTTGCAGCCCTCGCAGTAGAAATGGATATGGCGGTTCTCGACCCGGCAGACGGTGGACTCGCAGCGACAGATCTCGTATTTGGTGGAGCCGCTTCCGTCCTCAAACGAATGAATCGCGTGATGCTCCAGCAGGACATTGAGCGTGCGGAATATCGTGGACTTGTCCATTGTTTCCAGTTCCGTCTCCAGTTCGGTCATGGAGACAGGGTGGGTGAGCTCCGAGAGTTTCTGGAGTACGAGGATGCGGGCCGCGGTCGGATGGATGCCGTGGTCCTGAAGCTGCTGTTCGATGGTCCCGTTTGCCATAGTCCTGTTGAATTGGAATGCAAATCTACAAACTGTTTTTGAGAAATGCTCAAAATTTTCTGGCGAGGGCACTGATGAGGGTGAGGTATTTCGGCAGCTGTCCGTTCCGGCTCCATTGCAGGGGCGTGTTGAAGATGTCTGCGGCGGTACGTGCAATGTCAAAACCCATGGCCTCCAGCGACGGGCGTATGCTCTCCGGGTGGCGGCAGGGCCGGCCCTCGCGGCGGGTGCATTGCTCCGGCGGGCAGAGGAGGCAGGTGCCGGCGAAAAATGCCCGTGCAGTGCGTCCCGGCACTTCAGCGTCACGTTCCATTCTCAACAGCAGGCAGTCCAGTCGCTGCCTTTCAAAACGGATAAACCGGTCGGCTGTCTCAGGGGAGAGCAGAACTCCTTCCGAAGGAGTTATTACAGTGGCCAGCAGGGAGATATCCGTAAATCTATCCGGAAGAGCCGTCTCGTCGAAATCGTAGGGAGGGCAGGCCCAGCAGTTTCCGTACCGGTCGCATTCACGGCAGTATCCCCGTACCCGTCCGAAGTCCCGGTAGCCGTTGATATACTCCGTCATCGGCATTTTCACCCACCTGTCCTGAACGGTGTATGCGGTATTGTCCTTCATTGCTGTATGAATAGGCGTCAGAAGTCGAAAGCGATTGTGAGCTTAGGCATTGCGAGTATGTCTTCCCACTGTGGCAATATGAATATCGCCGCACCGAGGGACAGCCTGATGCCCATGTCCTCGTTGAACGCCCAGCTCCAGCCGATGTTGGGTTCCAGTTCCGCCGATTTTTGCAGATACCATGAATATAAGGTGATGCCTGGGTCCATTTCTCCTAGAAAGCCCATGAATCCCACCTTGATGCCTGCCGTAGGAGTGCTTGCTCTCTTCAGGATGTATGCATTGTATTCTACGAAGGTATGTCCGAACAATGGAAAGAAACCGGTAGGGGCGAGGAACAGTCCTACGCCTGCGCCAAGATAATGGTGCTCGTTGAACATGTATCCATGTGAGGTGTCAAAACCGATCCATACCACATATTGGTCAGTAATCGAGACACTTCCTCTGTATCCTTTAGCCCGATATATGTCCGTATTGGATTTATGGCCGCGGTCTGCGCTCTGCAGTCTGTCGGAATCGGAATAGCTCCGGCAAGTTAAGCAGCTCATGAGTATCAACGTTGTGAGAAAGATACATTTTTTCATATGATTTATTTCAAATAATCGCAAATATAACGGTTTATTTCAACTACACGTATCACCCTCCGGGGAAAGTGCCGGGATTTCCTGCGATTCTGGTGCACTTTCCCCCGTGGCATGAGACGTCTTGGGAGGTCCAGCAGGGCATGTTTGGGGAAGCACCTAATATACAGGCGCTTTGAAAAAGAGCATCTGCTGGACCTGGGGTGAAATGGCGGTTTTGTGGCAAAAAGCGGGCGGTCCAGCAAATCGCCAGAATATACACGCCTGACAATCAATGCAATACATTTGGGTATCGTGTTGGACATTGAAAAAGTACTTATTAAGTCGACCTTTTTGGGGAAACGACACTTTCCCCCGTGGGTGGGGCGCGATTATGGAAAGGGGGTCACATGCGTGGGCTGGAGGCGAACGGGAACTGGAAAGTTTTGTATATTTGGGGACTTTTAACCTTTCATGGAAATGTTCGTTATGGAAAGATTCAAGGATAGAAGGAGCATACGCAAATATAAAAGGCAGGAAGTGCCGGAAGAGATGATCGCGGCCCTGGCCGAGGAGGCTTCGAGGGCGGCGACTATGGGCAATATGCAGCTGTATTCGCTGGTGGTCACCACTGACGCTGACGTGCAGGAACGGGAGGCGCTGGCGGAGGCGCACCATCACCAGCCGATGGTGGAGGAGGCCCCGGCGGTGCTGACTTTCTGCGCGGATTTCCACAGGTTCAGCCGCTGGTGCGAGGAGCGGAAGGCGGAACCTGGTTACGGTAATTTCGTATCGTTCATTAACGCTGCAACGGATACACTGCTGTTCGCACAGGCCTTTATCACTCTGGCCGAGGAGCGCGGACTCGGTACCTGCATTCTCGGCACCACTGTCTACAATCCGGACCGGATTATCGAGGCCCTGCATCTGCCGCACTTAGTGGTGCCGGTGCTGACCGTCACCCTCGGATGGCCGGACGAGGCCCCGGAGCAGACTGACCGCCTGCCCGTGGAGGCAATCGTGCACAGCGGTCATTATCATGACTATACCGCTGAGGATGTCGACCGTATATACGCAGCAAAGGAAGCTCTGCCGGAGAGCCGCTATTTCGTGGAACTCAACGGCACGGACAACCTGGCCCAGGTATTTACCCGTTTCCGCTTCACAGAGGTCGAGTGCCTGGAGATGTCCGCCAAGATGCAGGAAGTGCTCGAGCGGCAAGGATTCAGCAGACGCTGAAGCCAGATAGCGGGACCCGAAATTGACATTTGAAGCACAGCTAAAAAGCAACGTGGAATAAATCACCAATACGCGTGGGTCTCATCGCGGTCATGACCGGTGCCATTGCTGCTGCAATCAGAACCGTGATCAGAGTCACGCCAAAGACGAGAATATTCAGGAAGTGAACAGGCAGCTGATATACGAAGATAGTTTGGACAGTTGGTTAAAAGTTCTATATTTGTGCAGGTGTTTGATTGGTATATATCATGGAAATTTTCATAGACATAGTAGCCGTAATCCTCGGCATAGTCGGCCTTCTGGGATGTCTCCTTCCGGTGCTGCCCGGTCCTCCGTGCAGTCTTGCCGGCATGTTCCTGCTGTTCCTGTGGGGCTCTCCCTGCGCCCAGGACGATATTACATGGAGGCTGCTGATCATCATGCTGATAGTGACAGTGATAGTCACCGTTCTGGATTATGTGGTGCCGGGCTGGCTGACCCGTGTGACTGGCGGCACGAAGTATGCCTCACGCGGGGCCACTGCGGGGATGCTTGTCGGCATTCTGTTTTTCCCGCCCTGGGGCATGATACTCGGAGCCTTTATAGGTGCCCTCATCGCAGAGCTTTACTGGGGCGAGAAGAAGATGGCCCAGGGCCTTAAGGCTGCTCTCGGCTCCTTCCTCGGTTTCCTGCTCGGTACCGGGGCAAAGCTGGCCGCTTCCGGGGTCATGCTGTATTACATCATCATCGCCCTGATACCATAGTTACCGCTCAATCCGTATTATGCGATTTTCATTATGAGATTTGCATAATGAAAAAATCATAATTATCTTTGTGCCTGTAAACCACATAAAACATACAGGTGATGAACCCTTTTATCATAACTGGAGAAGTCCCGAAAGAATACTTCTGTGACAGGGAAGCGGAGTCTGACCGCATAGTCCGCGCTGTCACGGGAGGAGAGAATCTGTGCCTTATCTCTCAGAGACGGTTAGGCAAGTCGAAACTCATCCGTTTCTGCTATGACAGGGATGAGGTCTCGGGCAGCTTTTATACATTCTATGTGGATATTCTCCATACGGCGAGCCTGCGGGAATTCACATACGAGTTCGGTCAGACCGTATTTACCCGTCTGCGCTCGACGAGCCGGAAAATGCTGCAGAGTCTTGTGCAGGGCCTGAAATCCGTCAACGCGGAGTTCGGGTTTGACCCGGCAAGCGGTCTGCCGGTCTTCAGCCTTGGGCTCGGGGACATATCACGTCCGGAATATACGCTGACGGAGATTTTCCAGTGCCTTGAACAGGCCGACAAACCGTGTGTTGTCACTTTCGATGAGTTCCAGCAGATAGGCAAATATCCTGAGAAAAATATCGAGGCTCTGCTCCGCTCGCACATACAGCATCTGGGTAATGTGCATTTTATCTTCTCCGGCAGTGAGATTCACATGATATCGCAGATGTTTCTATCATCGGCCAGACCGTTTTATCATAGTGCCTCGATGTTGGAATTGAAGCCGATAGCGATAGACAAGTATTCGGCTTTTGTGATACGGCATTTTGAACGGGACGGGAAAAAAGTCTCCCCGGAAGCAGTCGGTACGGTGTACAGGCTTTTCGAGGGCAATACCTATTGTATGCAGAAGACCTTCCATGAGGCGTATGAGACTGTCGCAAAAGGTGAGGAATGTACTGTCCCGGTACTGCGGCAGACGGTGGATTCTGTCTTGGAGGAGGCTGCTGCCGGTTATCGCCTGATGTTGTCCGGCATACCGGTAAGGCAGAAGGAACTGCTGTATGCAGTTGCGGAGGAAGTCCGGGCAGAGAAGATAATGGGGGCGGATTTTCTGCGCCGTCACTCTCTTGCTTCCAGCAGCTCGGTACAGACGGCTGCGGACAAATTGGTGAGAATGGAACTGTTGGCGGTCAAGGATGGCGTGTACTATGTCCCTGATATTCTGTTGCGGATGTTCCTACAGCGGCTGATGAATCCCGAGAAGGATTTTTTTCGGAATTTGAATTGATATTTCACTCGTGTCCGGTAAAATTCCGGACTAGTTATTAAAAAGTTTAACAATTAAAACAAAGTAGGTTCGGTAGAACCATCCAGTTCATTGACAATATTGCAGTTAGGTTTTGCAAAGAGGTCTTTTAGGCAGATAGTTTCTGTAAGTGAGATGCTTACAAGTTGGAGCATCTCGTAGATTGACCGTTTGATACTCATCTTTTTCTGCACAATCGCTATCATACAATAGGTGGTTATGGCAGTGTAAATTTGGATTCTTACGGCATTCTCGGTCTCGCCCCAGAATTTTTTAATCTTCAGATGCTGCTTCAGCCACTTGAAGAACAGCTCTATCTGCCATCTGTTGTGATACAGTTCCGCCACTTTCAATGAGTTGATGTCCAGGGCATTGGTAAAGAAGATGAACTTCCTGTCCGATTCGGAGTCAAGGTAGATGATTCGCCTTATCTTCTCCGGATATTTGCTCATTGTCAGCTGTCCGTCCATGTATCCTATGGCATCGGAGAGCACACCGGACGGCAGCCTGCGCTTCCACCTCATCGGCCTGAAGTCGTTGTTCTTCTTGCCCCTGACCACGAAGTATGCCCCGACACTGTTTATGGTGAAGAGCCTTCCGAAGTCATTGTATGCGCGGTCGAAGATGTAGAACGAGTTCTCCTCGTATGGAATGGCATCCATCGCTTTTGTATCATGCAGCCTGGCGGGCGTGATATGGAAGAACGTCGGTATCTGGGTCTCAATATCATAAAGTGTATGTATCTTGACTCCTCCTTTCTTCTTCCGGAACAAAGCCCACTCAAAGACGCTTAGACACAGGTCAATCGTAGTGGAGTCAAAGGCATACACCTTTCCTCCGAGCTTGAATATCTCGACCGCCCGACACTTCTGGGCTTCTGCCATAACTCTGTAGGCGAACTCCTCGAAGATACGATAATCGCGTTTGGTGTTGGCATCTGCAAGAGTGCTTTTAGAGGCGTATTTCCCGAAGCCAAGATGAAAAGCCTTGTTTGCGTGCGCCTGTGTCGCAAGAACTAAGTCTCTGAGGCTCTCACGGTTGGACAGCTGCCCGAACATCATGACTGCCAGCTGATTCCAGCAGGTGAAAGACTTGACATACCGATTTCCATTGTATTTGTTTGATATTCTTAAAAATACATCCTTATCAAGGAAATCTAAAAGCTGTGAGAACACGTATTTTCCTTTATTCATGTGCCATTCTACGATAGTCTGGCAAAGATAAATTCAAATCGGCGCGCTCGTCCCATCCTTGTAATT
>DVHR01000080.1 GCA_018711925.1 Candidatus Coprenecus pullicola | reverse complement strand
CGCCTTATAGACTACGATCGGATCAACACTGACATTTACTGCCTTAAAGAAGGCATTATCAGGATTTTCCACATTGAGGAATACCGTGAGAGCACTTTCGGTTTCGCGACACCGGGTACCATCATTCTCTCCCCGCACGCCTATTATATGCAGACTCCGGCATTTCTCATAGCGGAGAACTGCAAGACTCCTGCAGCCGTTATGAGAATGGACAAAAACACTTTTGACAGTATGCTGAAGGATTCTCCTGAATTCTCCCAATGGATGTTCAACCTCGCCATGGGACAACTGTTTACATGCGAGCACAAGCTGTTCCTGATCAACGGTGCCGCCAAGGACCGCTACCTGTCCATTCTGAAAAACCGTCCCGAAATCATAGACGCCGTTCCGGGCAAGGTTCTGGCCTCTTATCTGGGGGTCACCCCGCAGTATCTGTGCAATCTTAAGAAAAAGCTGATGAACAAGTAAAAATAATTATTCATACTTTTGCACCGTAAACATTAACTGTGTACTACTATGACTGAAAAGAAAAACTACGCGCTCCCTATTGCGATGATGTTCGCTCTGTTCTTCATGATCGCATTCGTAACGGGACTGCAGAACCCTCTTGGTGTAATCGTAAAATCCCAGTTCTCCCTTTCCAACTTCCAATCCCAGCTCGGCAATCTGATGAATTTCCTGGCCTACTTGTGCATGGGTATTCCCGCCGGCATCCTGCTGCAGCGCATCGGCTATAAGAAAACAGCCCTTACCGCCGTCGCAGTAGGCTTCGTGGGAGTCGGTGTCACATTCCTGTCCGGTACCGCCGACAGTTTCCCTGTATACCTCATCGGCGCGTTCATATCCGGATTCTCGATGTGCATGCTCAATACCGTGGTCAACCCGATGCTCAACACACTCGGAGGCGGTGGAAACAAAGGCAACCAGCTGATTCAGTTCGGAGGTGTATTCAACTCCACGGCAGCCACCCTAGCTCCTGTACTGGGCGGATATCTGATAGGTGACATTGCCGGAGCCAAGATATCCAATGCCAATCCCGTACTGTTCCTTGCCATGGGAATTTTCGCCCTGGCCTTCATAGTGCTTTTCCTATCTAAAATCCCAGAGCCTTTCGTTGTCCGCAAGGAGAAGGACGCAGTCAAGGACAAGTACAGCGCATGGTCGTTCAGGCACTTCATCCTCGGCATCATCTGCATATTCATATACGTAGGAGTGGAGGTAGGCATACCCAACATCATGAATCTCTTCATGACCGACCCGACCATGGGCAAGGGGATTGACACGACCGTGGCAGGCAGCGTAGTAGGAACGTACTGGCTGCTAATGCTGGTAGGCCGTCTCATCGGCGGACTCTTCGGAGGCAAGGTGTCCAGCAAGGCGATGCTGACCACTGTGGCAAGCGGAGGCATCATCCTCATGCTCTTAGCCATATTCATGCCGGACAGCAATATAGTCAAGATGCCTGTAATGAACTCCAACCTCTCGTTCGGATTCGCGGAAGTACCCGTCAACTGCCTGTTCCTCGTACTATGCGGCCTCTGCACATCGGTAATGTGGGGCGTCATATTCAACCTTGCCGTAGAGGGACTTGGCAAATACACATCGGCAGCCTCCGGCATATTCATGATGATGGTCTGCGGCGGAGGGATCATCCCGGCTGTACAGGGTGCTATCGCAGACAGTGTGGGATTCCTCAACAGCTACTGGCTGCTCATAGCCGGCTTCGCTTACATGCTTTACTATGCGCTGCTCGGCTCCAAGAATGTAAACAAGGACATTAAAACAGAATAAACATGGCAAGACAGGCATTAGTAATGGGCATCGATGTCGGAGGACAGACCACCAAGCTGGGGGTCGTGGATGCCCGCGGCAACATACTTTATCAGAGCGTCATCTCATCTCTCCAGAGAGAACTGTCATCTTATGTGGAGGATCTCACCACCGCCATCAAGGACCTCATCAGACAGTCCGAGAATGACGGAGAAGTGAAAGGTATCGGCATCGGAGCCCCGAACGGCAATTATTATAAAGGTACGATAGAGTTCGCGCCGAACCTCAAGTGGGCCTACGACGAGAACGACAAGCCCATGGTTATCTTCTTCGCCAAGATGATACGCGACATAGTCGGCATACCGGTGGCCATCACCAATGACGCCAATGCGGCCGCCGTCGGCGAGATGACCTACGGCATAGCCAAGGGGATGAAGGACTTCATCATGATCACCCTCGGCACCGGAGTCGGCAGCGGCATCGTAATCGACGGCAAGATAGTCTACGGCCATGACGGATTCGCAGGAGAGCTCGGCCACACCACCATCATACGCGGAGGACGGCAGTGCAACTGCGGACGCAAGGGCTGTCTGGAGACCTACACCTCCGCGACAGGCGTGGCCCGCACCGCAAGGGAGTTCCTGACCGAAAGGGATGAGCCCAGCCTGCTGCGCAATCTGGATCCCGAGAAGATAACGTCCAAGGACATCTATGAGGCTGCCACCAAGGGCGACAAACTGGCCATCGAGATATTCCACTACACCGGCAAGATCATGGGAGAGGCCTTCGCAGACTTCGTGGCATTCAGCGCACCCGAGGCCATCATCCTCTTCGGCGGACTGGCCAAGTCCAAGGAATTCCTGACCGAGTCCATCCTCGAGAGCATGAACGACAATCTGCTGAACATCTGGAAAGGCAAGATCCGCCTGCTCTACTCTACCCTAAAGGACTCGGACGCAGCCATCCTCGGTGCCTCCGCCCTCGCCTGGGAACTCTAGCCACAAGGCACTTGGTAAATAGTATTGCCCTCTGAAAATCCTCCCCACTACGTGGGTCCCCTCCCTTTTCGGGAGCCAAAGTTTTCAGAGGGCAATACTATTTACCTTTGTCAAACTTGACTTGATTCCATCAAGTAGGACTTCATGAAGGCGTTGAGGTCACCGTCCAGGACACCCTGCGTATCGGAGGTCTCGTAGCCGGTGCGCAGATCCTTGACCATCTTGTAGGGATGCAGGACATAACTGCGGATCTGCGAGCCCCACTCTATCTTCTTCTTCTTGCCTTCCAGCTCGGCCTGCTTCTCCTGACGTTTCTTGAGCTCCAGGTCGTAAAGATGGGATTTCAATATACGCAAGGCTCTCTGACGGTTGTCCAGCTGGGAGCGGGTCTCGGTATTCTCGACCACGATGCCAGTCGGGATGTGGCGCACGCGGACTCCTGTCTCCACCTTATTGACGTTCTGGCCGCCGGCACCCGATGACCGGTAGGTATCCCACTCGAGGTCGGCCGGATTGATCTCTATCTCGATGGTGTCGTCCACGAGAGGATAGACGAAGACGGAAGAGAATGTAGTCTGCCGCTTGCCCTGAGCATTGAACGGGGAGATTCGCACTAAGCGGTGTACTCCGCTCTCGCCCTTCAGGTAACCGAAGGCGTAGTCCCCCTCGAACTCTATCGTCACCGACTTGATACCGGCCTCGTCCCCCTCGATGAGGTCGCTGACCGCCACCTTGTAGCCGTTGCGCTCGCCCCAGCGGACGTACATGCGCATAAGCATGGCCGACCAGTCATTGCTCTCGGTGCCGCCGGCTCCCGAATTGATCTTCAGGATTGCCCCGAGATTGTCTCCTTCCTCGCCGAGCATATTGCGCAGTTCCAGATCCTCGACCTTTCCGACAAGGGCCTCGAACTGAGCATCCACATCTTTCTGAGCCGCCTCGTCTTCTTTGGCGAACTCCAGCAGAACCTCCAGATCCTCATCCATTTTCTTAATCCCGTCGTAGGCATCGGTCCAGAACTTCACGCCCGACATTTTCTTAAGATATGCCTCGGCCTCCTTCGGGTCATCCCAGAATCCGGCTCCGGCACTGTGCTGCTGCATCGCAGCTACCTGCTCCTTCTTAGAAGCGATGTCAAAGACACCTCCCCAGCGTATCGATACGCTGACGCAAGTCTCTCACCTGTTCCGTGGTAATCATCTTCCGTAGTTATTTCGTTAATATTTCATTAAAAATTGCGAATATACGCAGAAGCCGAGTGCAGCGCAAATTTATTTGCATTGCCGAGGCGTGAACAGTATATGCGGCGAAGCCGAATATCGCAGAAGCCGAGAGCAGCGCAAATTTATTTGCTTTGCCGAGGCGTGAACAGTATATGCGGCGAAGCCGAATATCGCAGAAGCCGAGCGCAGAGCAAATTTATTTGCAAAGACAAAAACTCACATACAGAAATGGCGTGCATTTTCCAGATACTCCCAGGTACTGAATAATGCACACCATATGTCAATCAACCAGGATTAAAGTAAATCCTACGGTCAAAGCTGCCTTACAGGCCCGCTCCAATGAGCCGTTACCGTATTCGCGGGCTCGGCATCATCCTTCATCTCAATCTTAATATCAAACTCACCGTTCTCTGTCTCTGTGATTTCGATTGTTCCCTCCATTCCCGGAGCTCCCACGTAATACATATTGTCAGGATCATACAACAGATAAGGCCATGTTCCCCTTACTACTGAAAACTCCTTATAACCAGGAATGAATTCTCCTGCCACCGGCGCGTCAGGATCTGCCGGGGTTGTATATGTGCCCGCTATTGAAGTAGAGCCTTCTGGTGCCAGCAGATCCAGCTGGATAGTCTCGCTGGTCGTATAATTGTAAATCATTATCTCATACTCCACGGCATTCTCGAAATAACTTGTATAGACACGATATGTACATTCAGTATCGTCTTCTGGAGTAAAAATGACCGTCTTGTCCTCCCGAAGCACACTCAACCAATCTCCTGAAGGAAGGATAGGCGAGTTATCGACGAATGTAACCTCGCCCATCGGGTATCTGCCCTTGACGGAGACTCCCTCCGGCGTAGTGACATCTACTACAAACTCGTAATTGTCTCCATTATTGAGCACCTCAATAGTTCCATCGACAGCAAATCCAACCAACGGTGTCACATCCAAAGACTCCACCTGCTGGATATAGGTACCGTAGTAGAACTGCTCACCAAACAGATTGAACTGTGAGCCGACTGTAAATGTCATCTGCGACACATAGTCATCACTGGGATTATAAGTTCCCGGCTTAATAACCATTTTCTCCTTTGTTGAGAGCGGCTCTGTCAGCAGGTCAATCGTCATCTGATGCCCCTTGACAAGATATTCTCCCTCGACAGTGCCCTCCAGCAAGTGTATGGTATAACGCTCACTGGTGCTACTCGTATACTCCCACGTAGCTGATGCCGACGTAAAGACGACATCCACAGGCTCAGTAATGACAGGCGTGTCTCCGGAAAGGTCTGTGCGGTCGACGAACGTGATATCGCCCTCATACTTCACAGAAAAATTCTCCTCGGGATTAGCCATTATAAATGAGCACTCTATCAAATAGCCGGAAGTCGTATGCGTGACATCTATTTCCCCTTCCACCGGCTTACGGTAGACAATCTCACCGTCTTCACTCATCTCACGCACCCAGGTATAATCCGGATTGGCCGTACCGTCCGTCATTCCCCCCTCCAGGGTGTATTTCCCTTCAGGAATAGTCGCATCATCAGCATTCATACTCACAGTCCCATAAAGGTCAAGATACAGTATCATTCCTGGGGATACCGGCATCTGCTCTCCGCTTTCACTAACCTCAAAATCCGTATTGCTCAGTCCGACATAATAGTTGGCAGAACCGTCACTTCCCTCAAAAGCCTTATAGCTGGCTTCAGTAACACGGTCGAGCACCACATCCTCACCGGTTACGGGATCATCCGGCTCAACAGCGCCCTGGGTCTCGCTGACGCAACGCACAGGAGCACCAGCCGAACGGTTACTGTTGCTTTCTGTATTAAGGTAAGCCGGCAGGAAGTTAAGCGCATACACGTAGTATTCATCAGAAGCAGTCGATGTCCAGTAATTGGCCTGACCGCCTACGAAACTCCATTCACCTGACGCAGCGCCTCTGTTTCCTACCATGGGGTAGTAACCCAGCAATGCGTGCCGGCGGCCCAGAGCAGCCTCATCGTAAATGAAATTAGCCTCATTCACACCTTTCCAGCTTCCATTGCGCGGAACCCGCCAGCCGGGAGGACAAGGATCGTACATAGTCTTTCCTGCATCTGACGGAGTCTCCCAAAGCCAGTCATTTGACGCAGAGCCGTCATGTGACAACCAGTCGTAATAATCATCACCTATCCGCAGACCGTAATAAAACGTAGTCGGATTCTCTATGGCATTCTGCATATTGTCAGCCACCGATACCTGCTCATTGGCAAAAACGCCATCAGCAACTGCCCCTGTAGAGTCATAAACAGTGATTCCGCCCATATCCATCCAGCCCTCACCACTTGGAAAAGGATCTTTACGCCCCCATTGATAAGCCAGTCCTTTAGCCAGACCGGAATCGTCATAATCATCGGTCAGCGCACCAAGATTGCGGTCCATCCAGTTCAGACCGTTAAGTTTTTGGGCGGCAGATGACGGATCATAATCAGTAGACCATATATGCCAGCTCCAAAGAACAGTTCCCTCTCCATCCAATACTGCAATTACAGCATTGCCAGGATTGCCGCCGGCATTGAAGCACACGCGTTCATCCTCCAGGCGGACTCCAGAGACTACTGATGCTGCATCCTGCCACAGAAGCACAGCTGATGCAGGCGCGAGTCTCCCCGCTGTATACCTGTCGGAGGATACTCCGTTACCCATCACCGTGGCATCAAAAGAATAGTCTCCAGCCTGATGCACGATATAGCAATTTGCCGTGCCTGATGCACTCAGGTCTGTGCCGTACACAGTCGGTTCCGGAGGAGTTGGAGGTGTAGGTTCTTCGTTGTCGCGCGAGCAGTTGACCGCAAATACCGTCACGGCCAGTGCCATAAAGAGTTGATATTTTCTCATAAATAACTGGTTTAAGTGATTTCAGAGTGCAATATAGAAAATAAACGGTACAATACCTACACCTACAGGCTCCGCATAATGCAAATATTGACTTTTAGCAATCTTTTTTACCGTATCCATCCAGAAAACGAAGTACTGCCTCATAGGAGTAGCCTCGGGAAAGGGCGAAACGCAGAAGCTTGGTGCGGCGCTCGTACAACGTCTTTCCCGAGACCGATTTCCATTTCGCGGAAAGCACCTGGCACATACGGGCCTCGCTGTCCTCCGGACTGACCTCCCCCAGCGCATCTTCCACGACCTCCCTGGATATGCCTTTGGCGGACAGGGCAAACGATATCTTGCGCGGGCCCCAGCCGGAAAGCAGGGCCTTGTCCCGGACAAACGCACGGGCATAGCGGGCATCGTCCACATACCGCTCCCTGACCAGACGCTCCAGCACGGCGGCTGCATCCTTATCGTCCAGGCCCTTCTGCCTGAGCTTTTCCAGCACGGCGGCGGAGCAGTATTCCCTCCGGGAGCACAGCCATGCCATACGGCCGAATACCGCATCGGGGTTAGAAATAGTATCCGAGGTTGACATACACTCCAAAGCTTTTGGTTAGATTGGACCAGCTGATATCCAGGCCGAACGGGCCGATAGGCAGGTCATAGGAATACCTTATGCCGAATCCCCACCAGTCATACGCTGTCATGGAGCCGTCCTCATACGGAGTCTTCGGCACGAAGAAGTTCCGGATACCGTTGGCCTCACGTACATAATTGCCCATAACGGCAACATAGTGCTTACGGTACACATTCCAGCGCAGGTCCGCGCGAAGGACAGCTACGCTATTGTACATCATCTCCGGCCGGTTGGCTCCGATAAACGGAATCTGATGAGCCACATAACGTCCCGGCATTACGCCGCCTACAAGGTTGTCATACGATAGCAGATATTTGTCCCCCATCACAAAGCGGGCATAGACCTGCGGCGAGAAGACCAGCCTGCCGTCGGCAAACGGCACATAGGACACGGCACTAAGTTGAGCCTCTCCAAAACTGCTGAACGGCACGAGCTTATAAAAATCGTGGAATTTCCATCCTCCGCTCAGTGTAAAATCCAATCCTCTTGTCGCAAATGACGAACGGTCCTTGCTGTCAAAGCGCAGAACCCCGTATACTCCCAGGTATGCGCACCTGAGCGCACTGAGGTCAGGTACAAAAGGGCTGTCACTACCGGCATAGAAATGATTGTAGATATAATTCTCGAGATTCAGGCCCAACTCAGTGCTGAAAAAGCGGGAGTGATACTCGGAAAAATACGCCTTTACAGTCTGCTTAAGAAACATGGCGTTCCCCAAAGGCTTGCCGTGATACCTCATGTTGGACTCCGACTTCTGGAACGTGTAGGAAAGAGAGAATCTGGGGAACGCTCTCGGAGCGAAAGACACCTTGACCGTGGCCCACGGATTGTAACTGAGACGGGTGGAGAAATTGAATTTGACTCCTGTAAGCTTCTGCTCATTGATTCCAAGTCCCAGCAATATGGCCGCAGCCTCCTGTGAGTCAAACCGGAATCCGAACCCGAAACTGTGCGGTACATCCTTTACCAGATCAATGTTGATATGGTATGTGGAGTCTCCTTCGTCGGGAAGTATCGTATAACTGACTTTGGAGAAAGCATTTGTTCCATGAAAAAACGACACGGCCTTCTCTATCTGCCTGCCCGTCATCCTGCGGTTCTTGAGGATTCGGGACTTTTTAAGCAGCCACATACCGTCTTTCCCGCTGACTCCTGAGATATTGACTGAGCTTATGGTCAGAGTGTCCTTATCCTTATTTACTGCTTTTGGCGCATGATACACCTGCTCCACCGGTCCGTACTCCTCCAGCTTCCTTTTCAATGCGGAAAGAGCCTCCCGCTGCCTGTCCGCTGCCTCATAGCCCCTCCTTACAAGCGTATCAATGCTGTAAGGATCGAAATTCATCGGTCCGTAACCCGTGACATCCGGCTCAATGAAGATATCGCACATGGCTATGTTGTCGTCAGCCTTGCTTTTTGTCACTACTCCCATAAGCTGGTCTATCAGCTGAGGCAGGGAATTGAGCCCGTCCGGATCTCCGCTGACCTTGCTGGAGACCCTCACTCCTATTACAATATCCGCGCCCATAGCCATACACACATCCACTGGGAAGTTGTTGAGCATGCCGCCGTCCACCAGCACCATGTTTTCCATACGTACCGGTGAGAATACCCCAGGAATCGCCATACTGGCCCTGATGGCCTTGCTCAGGCATCCGCTTTGAAAGACCACTTCCCTGCCGCTGACCATATCAGTGGCTACACAGGCGTACGGTATGGGCATCTCGTTGAAGTCTATTGAGTCCTGATAGCCGAGACAGAGCGAGTTGATAAGACTCTCTATATTGTTGCCGTTGATGAACCCAGTCGGCAAGGAGTTCACAAAGACACTGGACGACTGCTGGTTTCTTGACATCAGCTCGTCCCTTCTGTGCCTGCCGGTCTCCATTGAACTCTCAAGTGACGCAGCCGTGGCAAAGGGTATCGTCATGAGATATTTCCCGCTTTTCTCCTTATCCTGGAACGAGAGCTGCTCCCTTGTGGCGCTGTTGCTCATATAGACGGACCAGTCAATCGAGCGGATAAGCGAATCCAGCTCATCAGGAGTATATCCCAGACAGTACATACCGCCTATAACCGAGCCCATACTGGTACCTGCCACGAAATCCACCGGGATACCGACCTCCTCCAGCACCTTGAGCACCCCGATATGGGCCGAGCCCTTGGCCCCTCCTCCGCTGAGGACCACACCCACCTTCGGCCTTTCACGATGCAGGCTGTCGGAAGGCACTGCCGCATCCAGGCGTACGGCGGACATTGCCGCATATGTGATAAGAATTATTATGATCAGTTTCTCTTTCATAGGTCCGGATTAATCATTGCTTTCCCTGTCCTTTGCCGCTGAGCATACCGCAGGCGGCAAGGATGTCCTCCCCACGGGACGCCCTCAGTGTCGTGAGTATACCGGCGTTGTTGAGCCTGGTCTTGAACTGCTCGATGACCGGCATCGGGGAGGGAGCCAGGGGCGAGTCCGGTATGCGGTGAAAACGGATCAGGTTGACCCGGCACTCCAGGCCGCGCAGCATCCCGGCCAGGGCATCGGCGTGACGCTTGTCGTCATTGACCCCGGCGAACATGATATACTCGAAGCTCACGCGTCTCTGCCCGGTGAAATCGTATTCCCGTATCAGAGACAGGGTCTTGGCCAAAGGAAACGGCTTTTCCATCGGCATCAGTTCCACTCTTTCCTCCGGGAAAGGATTGTGCAGGCTCACGGCCAGATGGCAGGAACATTCGTCCATGAACCGGCGCAGAGGCGACTCCCCGGTGCGCGGATCCGATGTCACGCCTATGGTCGAAAGGGTGATGCGCTTGGGACTCCAGCCGAAGCCCCACGGAGCGGTCAGCACCTCTATAGCCCGGCGGACATTGTCCCAGTTGTCCAGCGGCTCCCCCATGCCCATGAAGACAGCGTTGGTCAGCGAGGCCGCCTCGTCTATCTCCATAAACTGCGAGAGTATCTCAGCAGGAGTCAGGTTGCCGTGCCAGCCCTGCCGGCCGGTCATGCAGAAGCGGCAGCCCATCCGGCAGCCCATCTGCGAAGAGACGCATACAGTGTGCCTGTCACCGTCCGGAATCATCACAGCCTCCACACCATGACCGAACGGGAACAGATACTTTTTAGTCCCGTCCGAGGAGGATATCAGGTCGCAATAACCTGTCCGCCCTACCTCATAGTCCTGAGAAAGAGCCGCCCTGGCCGCCTTGGAGACATTGGTCATCTCATCTATGGTCCTGACCCGCTTGCTGTATAGCCAGTCAGCGATCTGAGCGGCCACAAAAGACTTAAGGCCATATCCTGCACATACGGCCTTGAGTTCATCTATATTTTTACCTAAAAGCGCTTCCATCAGTTTATTGTACTCATCTGCAACATTAACGGCAATTCCTGCCAACTCCGTCCGTACATCTCTGACCGCACCCCCACAGCAGAGCCATTATCTCCTCTTCTCTCTTTGTTATCCCGCTTCGCATAATATTCCGATTCAGATTGTTTGACTTGCACAGACAAAGATAGACATAAAAGCCGAGATTGGGAAATGTGCGGGTAGTATTTCACTATATGGGACATGTTGCCGGACAAGCACCGTCCGGCCCATTGAAATGCCGGGGGAACGAACCTGCTTCCACCATATCCTCCGAGATAGGATTTTGCTATCTTTGCAGCCACAATACAACTGACTGACTCTACTATGCGCTACAAATTCCTGACAGGGCTCACGCTTCTTGCCGTTTCCGCCTTATGCCTTTCCCTGAAGGCACAGTCAAGGCGGGATTTTTCCTATACCTTGCAGCTTGACAGCCTAGCTGAGCTCCGTTTCGCAGAAGGCGACATGAGAGGCAGCATCTGCCTCTGGCTCGAAGCGGCCGGGATTGCAGACCATTGTGCCAAGACCGAGGAGGACTCACTTATCTACAGCGGATTCCTCCAGTCCTTGGGAGTCTGCTACCGCCGCATCTCTATGATGGACTCCACCCTGCATTACTACAACATGGCCTGGGAGATCATTCAGGACAAGACCTCACCCGCCGCTGTCTCCGAGAAGACCCGCCTGCTCACAAGTATGGCTATCCTGATGACCTTCATGGGCCGGGACGAGGAGTCGGTGCAGTTTGCAGACAGAGCGATGGTGATGGCCGGAGAAGCCACTGACATAGAAATGGTCATGTACGCGGCCACCAACGCAGGAGGCATCTATGCCCGCAACGGGGATTTTACCAAAAGTGCCTCCGCCCTGCGCATGGCTGTGTCAAAAACCAAGGAAAACGGCATGACCGACAGGCTGCTGTCCGCCCTGACCATCATGACCTCAATGTTCAGTCTGGCCGGAGAGAAAGATTCCGTGAGCCACTACCTGGCGATGGCAGAGGAAGTGGCCGCAGAACTCCCGGAAAATTCCGTGGCAGTTCTGGGTTTCCGCGAGACCCAGGCATCAGTGCTCGGCAGCCTTGGACGTTACGCCGAAAGCAATGCAATCTACCGCAGACTGCTTTCAGCGTCAGGCAGTAATTCCTCCGTTGCAGAGGATGCCGGATACATAGCCATGGCCCGGAACTATATGGCGATGGGACAATGGGAAAATGCCGGACAGTGCTATGAGAGAGCCTACAGCGTCCTGGACAGCATCTACAGCGAGGATATTACCGCTCAGGTCTCGGAATGGTCTGCCAAATACGGAGCGGCCGAAAAGGAGCTGGAAATCTCCAGACTGGAACAGGAATCCCTGAAAAAACAGGCGGCCATAAAGACATGGGTCATCATCGCCATGGCTCTGGTCGCGGTGCTGACGGGTGTTGTCCTGACAGCGGCATTCCGACGCAGACATCTGAAAAAGGTGGAGGAGCTGCGGCTTGCCCGAAAATACATAGACGGGGTGGAGAAAGAACGGGCGCGGGTGGCCCGCGACCTGCACGACGGAATATGCAACGACCTGCTCGGCATAGGCATGCAGATCTCGGCCATGAGACCATGCAGCCCCGAGCAGGACAAGGTGCTGTCCATGCTGGAGGGTCTGCGCAGCGAGGTCCGCACCATCTCACACGACATGATGCCGCCGCAATTCAGTTTCTCCGGCATAGAGGAGGTGATAGAGATGTACGCAGACCGTTTCCGTTCCCAGACCCGGGCCTCCATTCTGTTCAAGGCCGTATGCGATGGTTCCCGCACATGGCGGCAGATACCTGACCGTATCTCTCACGAAGTATACCGTATATTCCAGGAACATATGGGCAATATCGTGAAACATTCGGATGCGGAACGGATTGATGCGGAGCTTCGGCTCAGTGACTCATCGCTGACACTGACTGTATCCGATTACGGAAAGCATTCCGGGCCTGACATACCGGACAAAGGCGGAGTCGGCTTGAAAGTAATGTCCGAGAGGGCCAGGTCCATTGAGGCCGTCATATCATATTACTCCGCTGACGGAGCCAATATCTTCAAGTTGAATGTACCTCTGACGGATTTGTAAATTATACACACAGCAAGGCTATGACAATCTTACTGGTAGATGACCATGATCTCGTGCTGAAGGGCATGAGCGCAGTACTAAGAGAGCATTTCGAAGAGGCCGAGCTACTGACAGCCACTGACGGACGGCAGGCTGTCAAAGCGGCCCTGAACCACGATGTCAATCTCGCGATACTGGATCTGGAACTGCCGGACATATCCGGATTCGACCTGATAGACCGGCTGCGCAGTATCTCACCCGGCATAAAGATAATCGTCAATACCGTCCATGAGGAGATATGGGCTATTAACCGTCTCAGGCAATGCTCTGTGGACGGCATAGTGTTTAAGTCCGTGGACTCGTCCGCACTGATACAGTACGTCAGAAACGTGCTTGAAGGCCAGCCGTCCCCATGCCCAGTCAATGCAGAACCCTGCATATCGTCCAAGGAACTGGAGGTGCTCCGGCTCATTGCCGACGGCCTGGACTCGCAAAGTATTGCGACGCGGCTGTTCATATCCATAAACACAGTGGAATCCCACCGGGGGCACATCATGCGTAAACTACGTGCCTCCAACGCCGTTGATATGGTCATGAAAGCCGTCTCTCTCGGACTCATTCCTCCGTCGCATCTTAAGAAGATGGTTTAAAAGAGTACTAAATCACGGTTTTCCGTAATTGACACCACACACTATTATGCCGTACTTTGCAGAAAATACAAATCTGTCAAAGTATGAGAAAAACAGCATTTCTAAGCATTATGGCCGCAGCCGCACTACTTGCAGCAGGCTGCACCGAAGACCCTGATACCGGCAAACCTGACGACGGGACTACGGAAGAACCCGGCACAGAAAAACCGGATCCCGGCACAGAAGATAATACCGGCCTCATAAGCCTCATCACTATCAGCAACGACGAGGGGGACGAGCACTACTGGGGATTTACCTACGACTCCCAGAGCAGGCCTGTGGCCGTGGAGTTGAACGGAACTGACTGCGGAGAGACATTCTTCCACTTCTATCAGATTGACTATTCCGACAGCCACGTCAAGTTCTACGATGACACTCTCAGCATAGACCTGACCCTGGATGCCTCCGGCAAGGCCGTAAGCGGCGTCTACCATGAGTACTACAATGAATACGGCTATCCCGAGGAATCCGAGACAGCCCTATCTTTTTTCTACGATTCTGAAGACCGTCTTATCCGCGAGGAAGGCACTGACGAGTACGATTACAACTACTTTACCCTGAAATACACCTGGGACAACGGCAACATGGTCAATTCATACATCGATTATTACGATGTGCCTTTCCTGTATTCGGAATACGCCGTCAACTCAAATATCGACATCAACTGGATACTGACCACAGGTTACGGTTCCATGGTAGGAAGTGCCGTCGGATTCCTCGGCGTATTTGGTACGGGAAGCGCCGACTACGTCTTTCCTTCATACTTCGACAACGACATCGCCACCGGCAACCGTCCGATTGAGGAATGGATCAGCGAGGACCTTATCGGCATCACCCAGACTCGGGAATACAGCAGTCACGTGGTGGCCTATGAAGAGTCCTCCGCCGAATACCTGTTTGACGATAAGGAAAGGCTCACCGATATCACCAAGACAGTTCCCAATTATATGGTGTACTATACTCAGGACTATACTGTCACTGTTATGGACCCGGAAGGATATGTCATCCAGGACGGAAAGAAGTACTATCATTACGAGTCTGTCAGATACGAGTACGAGGAGCCGGTTGAGACAGACCGCGAGTCCATGGACCCGGACATAACCTACGTTTCCATCACGTACTGACGCACATTCCAGCCGCTTACTTGGACTGTGAAACAGAGAGGGGCTGCTCCGGTAATTCAGAACAGCCTCTTTCATCTATTTTCCCGTCAGCCGAGGATATCAGGCCGCAACAACCTGGCCGTCCTGGAGACATTGGTCTTCTCATCCATGATCCTGACCCGCTTGCTGTATAGCCAGCCTGCAATCTGAGCGGCCACAAAAGACCTCTGACCGTACTTGACGCATACAGCCCCCAACTCCTCCATGTTCTTGCCTCGTAATCCAATTCCTCCCGGGGAAAGTGCCGCGATTTCCCGCGATTCCGGTGCACTTTCCCCTGTGGCATGAGACTTCTGGGAAGGTCCAGCAGGGCATGCTTTGGGAAGTGCCTAATATACAGGCACTCTGAAAAAGGGCATCTGCTGGACCTGAGGTAAAATGGCCGTTTTGTGGCGAAATACGCGGGGTCCAGCAAATTGCTAAAATGTATATAACTGACAATAAGCGCAATAAACTCGGGCTGCATGCTGGACAATGCAAAATGGCAGTATATGCCTACAAGGTGTATAGATACGCACTGGACTTGGGCGACCATCACGGCTATTATGACGGGTTAGGCAAGACCGTTTACCGCAATGGCATCGAATCGCGGGAAACGCTGCCAGTATGGATAGGACCCGGATGAGGAATCCGTACCAGAGACGCCTGCCGGAAGGGCAACTGCGGGACGTACCTGCCACAACGGCATCGAATCGCGGGAAACGCTGCCAGTGTGGAATGGGGATTGGCTGGGAAACGGCCACGGAGCGGCTTGTGAAAGGTGAATATGGAAACGGACTAACGCAGGTATACCGTATTTGCCCATTTTCACCTGCGGCATGTTGGAGCATCGGCTTTACAGGCATCATTGGCGGCATTTGCCGTTTCCGCTCCCGGGGAAGTGCCGGGCTTTTCCGCGATTCCGGTGCACTTTCCCCACGGCTTGCCGGAACACCGGCTCCACAGGTGTCTATGGCAGCACTCGCCATTTCCACCCTCGGGGAAAGTGCCGGGCTTTTCCGCGAATTCGGTTCACTTTTCCCCACGGCTTGCAGACGCATGAAAATCCAGCAGTCGAAAAGACCAGGCCCTCCCACCGCTTCGCGGCGGGCCCCTCCCTCTAGAGCCGAGGGCGGCTAGTCTTTTCTCGTTGCTGGATTTTCATTGAGTCTTCTGATTGGAATCTGAGAATTGCAGGTCCTTTTGCAGATACTTGATTCTTAACGAGTTATAAATTGAGGCGCAATTTTCGCGGTCTCACGAGGGCTTGAAAATTGCACCTTGTTTTGTAAGTGCTTGGTTGTCAGTGCGTCCAAAAACATGCTGCATTTTCCGCCTGCACCGCTACGCCACACCGGCATCGACACCGACACCGGCACTTTGCAGGCGCCGGCATATCCCGCGATTAGTGTCGGTACGTAGTCCTATCTATGGGAACGTGTAACGTGTGGTTGTCACTAAACCCGATAGTTAAAGACAAGTGCCGAAGATGGTGTTTAGTGGACTAAATTAAATACTGATGGCCGGACTGACCGGTCAATATTTGATTTTAAAATAATCCAATGCAGCCTTGTATTGGTCCTGTGCGCAGAGGCAGGTGTCTGTCAGATAGCCGGGTGTGTGTGGCCATTCGCGCAGCCCTCTGTAGTAGAATAATTTAAGTTCTTCAGTGATTATGAAGGGGACGATGTTGTGGTGCAGGCATTCTTTGAACATGATCAGTCGCCCTACACGTCCGTTTCCATCCTGAAACGGATGTATGGACTCGAATCGTTGGTGGAAATCTAGTATGTCCTCAAAATGTATTACGGGTTTGGACTTGTATTCTTTTAGAAGACTGCGTATTGAGGTTCCGACCTTTTTCGGCTCAACGGTCTCCTTACCGCCAACTTCATTGGGAAATTTTTTATATTCTCCCACTGCGAACCATGATTTTGAAGCATCGGATGTGCCTGATTTCAATAGCCCGTGCAGTTGTTTTATCATGCTTTCAGTCAACGGTTCCTCAGCATGGTCGATGATGAAGTCTATGCAGCGGAAGTGATTGGTGGTCTCGATTATGTCGTCTACGCGGACGGCCTCATCGGTTATGCCGACAGTATTTGTCTCGAATATGAATCTGGTCTGCTCCTTGGTCAGGCGGCTGCCTTCCATGTGGTTTGAGTTGAAGGTCAGGTCGATTTGGGTTTTATGATATATGCCGCCTTTTGTTCTGCCGTCTTTCTGCTCGCGCAAGGCCTTCAGAAGTGGCGATATTTTCTTCCGTGCATTCTTTCTTTGCGGCAGAGGGGCATCGGCCGGCACGCTCCATGTCTTTCCTACGAGCTGTGCTCCCTGCAGTTTGCCCTGCCGGCAGTAGTTCCGGACCGTACGTTCTGCTATGCCGTGATTGCCGGCATACTCTTTCGTTGATATGAAATCCATTTCTATCGGCATGAATCCTTTTGTTTTCTTGCAAAAGTAATCATTATTTTGCCGATATCGGCAAGAAATGCGGGCTCAGGCATTCATCCCGCGATATTCTTTCGGCGTGTATCCAGTTACTTTCTTGAACATCCGGCTGACGGAGTTGTAATCTGACAGCCAATCACCACCCTGCCAAAGGAATCTTGTGTTTGGGAGCCGGAAATGCCTTGTCGATCTCTTGCAGGTCTTCCTCTGTCAGAGAAACGTCAAGACTTCCGGCATTTTCCTCGACATGGGCGGCGCTGCTCGCCTTAGGGATGGCGATGACATTCTGCGTCCGCATCACCCATGCCAGCATGATCTGCGTGGGAGTGGCATTATGTCTGCGGGCTATCTCTGTCAACGTCCTGTGGCCCCGCAGCCGTCCTTCGCCAAGAGGAGTGTAGGCCATGACAGGAATTTTATGCTCCTCGCTCCACGGGATAAGGTCATAGTCGATGCCACGGCGCAGGGCCTGTATCTCCTCGCTGCGCCGCCGTCCCATCTGGTAAGTGCCTTGTCGAGCGGGCAGACCTGCCGCCCGTTCCGGAAAGAAATCAGTCGCTTCATTGTTTCTGTCCGTATTTTCTTTCAAATAATTCCTTGTTCTTCTCGCCCCAGGCCATCATAGCGTCGATGATGGGAACCAGTGTCATGCCTAACGGCGTGATGGCGTACTCCGAACGCGGGGGCAGCTCGGGGAAGATGGTTTTCGATACCAGACCGTCCTCCACCAGCTCTTTCAGCTGCATGTCCAGCACGCGGGGCGTGGCTTCGGGGAACAGTTTGTGCAGTTCGCTGGGGCGCAGTGCCCGGTGGCGCAGCTCGTCCAGAATGCAGGACTTCCATTTGGAATCGATCAGACTCATGGTAAGCCGCAGGGGACAGTCCAGGTCAACGGGTGTCTTTCTCTCGTACATGGTTCTATCGCTGTTGAATATTACGTATGCAAATGTAATGATAATATGCGTGTATGGCGGTATACCGAAAAATTGTTCAGTATATGAATAAATTTTCGGTACTTGCTCCGGCTGGGGGAATCGCCTACTTTTGCAGAGTCAAACCAATAAAGCGTCAGTATCATGAGAGCAAATATCGAAGAGTACAAGGCAGTGGAAGAGGCTGCCATGAAGTTTGTGAAAAGCGTGGCTGAGGGCAACAGCAAGTATGCCCGCGAACTGTTCACCGATGAGGCCGTCCTGTTCGGCTATCTGGACGGGAAACTGGAGCACGGCAGCATCGAACAGTTCTACCGCAATGTGGATACAGTCGGTGCGGGAGATGATTTCAAGGCCCGCATCGACGTGGTGGACGTGGAGGAGACCCTCGCCGTAGTCCGCGTATTGGAGGAAAAATGGGGAGGCCGCATCGACTTCACCGACTATCTGCTGCTGATGAAGATGGACGGCCGGTGGAGGTGCGTGGCGAAGGCTTACAACCAGAATTCGGACACAATTAAAAAATACTAGGAACAATGGGAAAGAAAATTGTCATATTGAACGGCAGCCCCAGGCCCAAAGGCAATACGGCGGGACTTATAGAAGCATTTGTGAATGGCGCGAAGCAGGCAGGGCACGAAGTAGTACGTTTCGACCTTCAGAAGATGGACATCCACCCTTGTCTGGGATGTCTGGGCGGCGGGAAAGACCCGCAGTCCCCCTGCGTGCAGAAAGACGGCATGGCGGAGATATATCCTCATTATGAGACGGCAGATGTGCTGGTCCTCGCATCACCGATGTATTATTGGAGCATCACCGCGCAGCTCAAGACCGCTTTCGACCGCCTGTTCGCTGTGACGGAGAAAGATCCCGGTTACAACACGCCCAAACAGCGGTGCGTATTGCTCATGGCGGCAGAAGGCGACACGCCGGAAAACTTCGAGCCTGTGGAGCATTACTACCATAGTCTTCTCAATCATCTCGGCTGGGACAACCTGGGTGAGGTATATGCAGGAGGGGTGATGCGTGTGGGTGACATTGTGGGCCATCCGGCATTGGCCAAGGCATTTGAATTAGGTAAAAACCTTTGAAAAGTCTGCGAATGAAAGTATTGTTGATCAACGGCAGCCCGAATCAGTCGGGCTGTACCTATACGGCCCTGCATGAAGTGGAGACCACCCTGCAGGCAAACGGCATAGAGACGGAACTGCTGTATCTGGGCAAGAAACCTATAGCCGGCTGCATAGCCTGCGGGGCCTGCATGAAGACGGGGCACTGCTTCCGCGACGATATGGTGCAGGAAATACAGAAGCGGCTGGACGAGTTCGACGGCATCGTCATCGGCTCACCCGTCTATTACAGTGCGCCCACGGGCCAGCTCATATCGTTCTTGAACCGTCTGTTCTATGCTACTGAAGGGCGTATGGCCGGAAAGCTCGGCGCTTCGGTCGTGTCCTGCCGCCGGGGAGGGGCATCCGCAACCTTCGAGCAGCTGAACCAGTATTTCACCATTTCGAACATGCCCGTCGTGGCATCGCAGTACTGGAACTCGGTGCACGGCTTCACGCCCGATGACGTGCGCAAGGACAAGGAGGGGCTGCAGACCATGCGAACCCTGGGCCAGAACATGGCCTGGCTGCTGAAATGCATCAAAAGCGGACGGCAGAACGGCATCACTAAGCCGGAATACGAGCCGAGGATGCGGACCCATTTTATTCAAGACAAATAAGTCGTGCCCCTCTCAGAGGGATAGCATCTCTCTTCCACAATGGCAGTGTTTCCCGCAATTCAGTGCCGTTGTGGAAGGTACGCTTTTATGCCCCCGGCCTGTAGGGCGTTCTGGAGCTGCATTGCCGGCATACCCCTTTCCACAACGGCAGCATTTTCCGCGATTCGGTGCCGTTGCTGAAGGTACGCTTTTATGCCCCCGACCCGTAGGGCGTTCTGGAGCCGCATTGCCGGCATACCCTTTTCCACAACGGCAGCATTTTCCGCGATTCGGTGCCGTTGCGGAAAGCAAGTGTGCAGTTCGCCATTTCGGGAGAAGGTGCGGGACAAGCAGGCAGGTCGGACATCGGAAAATGTAATTCGGAAGGGTACTGACCGTGGACTCCCGAACGGGTCCAGCATTGTCTCACGGATGTATTGTCCGCATTATCAAAGGTTTACGTTTTGCGCTATTTGCTGGACCCCCTGCTTTTTGCCGGAAAACAGGCATTTTACCCGTGGTCCAGCAGATGGCGCTTTTTGAGTATCTTGATTATCAGGCGTTTCCCGAAACATGACTTGCTGGACATCTGAGAGCTGTTGGAAGTTGTTCCCTGCTGCCTGTTGGACGTTGCTCCCTGTTTCCTGTTTCGCCCTTTGGACGGTAGCGCCTTTCATCAGCAGTCTGTCATTCTATTCACTTCTTGGAAGAGTACTCAATTTTATCACCATGGCGCGCGTCACCATCGCGCGTGTGATTGTATCCGGATAGTTGAAAAACAGCTTCATGTAACCGGTTATTCCTGGACAAATGGCTTGAGACCCTTCACGGCTTCGGCAGCGGTGATGCGTTTGCCTCCGTTGTCCAGGTCTATGAGGATGTAGCGGTTGTTGCCCATGCCCAACTCTTTCATGTAGGAGAGCTGGCGCAGGCCGTGGCGGGTCTCGATACGTTCCACCAGATCGTGATGCTCTGCTTCGGTCATGGCGTATATCAGATCCACGCATGCCTGGTCGAGGGCAAGGATGTCGGTGGATGACAGGATGCCGACATTGGGTGTCACGACAGGGGCGGCGTTCACACCTTCACAGTCGCACGATACCGACATGTTGCGCATGACGTTCACGTATGTAATGTGTTTGCCGAAATAGTCCATGACTGCTTTCGTGGATTCGGTCATGCGCTCCATAAATTCTTCCTTGGCGATGTCCCACTGGTTGTCCTGTTCCGGCGTGGTGTGTATCCAGGCCTTGCCGATGCGGCCGTCAGCGCAGCCGATGCCGATGTTCTTGTTGCTGCCTCCGAAACCGCCCTGGGTATGCCCCTTGAAATGGGTCAGTACGACAAGTGAGTTGTAGTCGGTTATGTGGCTGCCCATAGACATTCTCTCAAACCATTTTCCGCCATGGACAGGCAAGGTCAAAGTGTCCTCCTCGTCCATGATGTCCACGGGGCAGAATGTCCATCCGTTCACTTCCAAAGTCTTGCGGTGCTGCTCCGTCGTGTAGCGGTCGCCTGTATAGTAGGTGTTGGTTTCCACAATACTGGCTTCCGGCAGGTCTTTCTGAAGCAGGGCTTTCACCCATTCGCTCGGAATGATGTTCGGTCCGTTCTGCTCTCCGGTGTGCAGCTTCACCCCGACATTCCCTTCGATGTTCCCGCAAACCTGCTCGTATGCCTTGATAAGGCCCTCCGGACTCAGATTGCGTGTGAAATATACGATGGATTCGTTGCCTGTGCGCTCCTCATAAGGCACATATTTGTTCCCGTCTTTCCCCGGTACGGGATTCGGTTGCGCGACAGCTGTTGTCCCAAAGGCAAACAGACATGTCATTACTATAATTGCTGTGCGTTTCATGATTTTATATTATTTGTTCCGGATGCAAAAATAGCAAATCTGACTATGACGGCGGATACCCGGAAGACGGATATGATTACCCCGTCTACGGATTTCTGCGAATGGACTGACGTAACTGTTCCAGCGTTTCTCCGCTCCAGAAACCTTCGTCCACGGGGAAAATCACCCGCCCAGTCGCCGAAAGCCGGGCCGTTCATCACGTCGCTGATGCGGATGGCTACATTTTTGCGGTTAGTTGCAAGGCTCGGACACGCTTCACATATCCACGGATTCTTGTTCCAATGGGATGTTGGAGTGAGAAAATTCGCCGTTAATCCAGAAGGTGGCTTCCTTGCCGACGAAGTGAAGAAGCACATAATTCGGGTCACCCGGTCCGCCGGGGAAATGATGAACGAACCAGTCCTGCCACATTTCCTTGCGGATGGCATCGTCCGTGACAACCTCTACCGTTCCGCGTAGAGCGACTCCGTCTCCGTAATGGTCATAGCAAAGCCCTGCCTTATTGTTCGCCTTGAAATCATTGACCTTTACGGAGTCGGCATTTGTCGCCATCCATACCTCATGAAACCCCTTTGCTCCAATCCTGGACATCTGCACAGGCCGGGGATAACCGCTGGCATCAATGGAAGCGACCGTCACGTTTTCGCATTGGGCAAGCAAATGAGTCGCTTTTTCCGTCAGTGTCCGTTCATCTTTTTCTTTCCACCGTTTCAGACGCGGAAAGTACCGGAACATCTGTTCCTTGGCCTGTATAGGAGTCAGGTTGCATCCGGCCTGTGTATTCCATTGATCTAAGAATTGCAGGCAGAACTCTATCATTTGCCCCATCGTGAAATCCTGGGTAAACGCGCCGTTCTTGTAACAGTACATGCAATAATCCTCGCTGCGGCTTCCATCGGCATTGAGCCCTCTGTTCTCATCGTTCAGGGGCATGCCGCAACTTTGACAAAACTGTTGTTCCATATGTATCCTGTTTGATGCTTGTCAGTTCCTTTATAGATAAAACGATCCTCAGCCCCGGTACTCAGTCGGGCTTACCCCTAAATGCTGCTGCACATAACGGCTGAAATAGGCGGGTGACGAGAAGTCGAACATGTCGGAAATGCTAACGAAAGTCAGGGACTTGTCGCGGAGCAGGCGGGAGATGTCGAGGACGGTGTAGCGGTGTATCCAGTAGTTGGCGGCGTAACCGCTTATCTTGCGGGAGATTTCTGACAGGTATTTGGGAGTCACGCACAGCTTGTCGGCATACCAGTTCACTTCGCGGTGTCTGCGGTATGTCCCGTTCTCCAGCATGTTGAGGAAGCGGCTCATGATGGCGGCGCTTTGCAGCGGGATGTTGTCTACTCCATACAGATGGGAATGGAAGTCGAAGAAATCAATTATCAGCATCTGTATGGAGGCTATCAGCAGGTCCTTGCGGAAATGGTGGCCGGTCTGCGCCAGCCGCGCTTCCACCATCTCGAAGTCCCGGCGGCACAGTTCCTGCTGTCCGGCGTCCAGTTTCATGATGGGATTGAGGAACAGGGCCAGCTGGCCTTTCATGCCGTAGTTGCTGAGCGGTGTGGAGAGCACGATGAATTCGGAGGTGACGTATATCACCTTCACCCGGAAATCGTCTGCCGGACGGATGCGCTCCACCAACTTGCCTTTGCGGACAATCATCAGGTCACCCGCCTGCAGCTCGCGTTCCTCGCCATTGTATTTCAGTCTGCATGAGCCGGCCAGACAAAGGGCGTGGGCCAGATAGTCGCTGTAGGCATCCGTTCCCAGTCCGTCAAGGGTGTCCTTTATGATAATATTTTCCTTGTCTGCCATAGCCCGCTTTTTTTCTCAGCGAAGATACGCAGAAGCCGGGAGCAGAGCAAATTTATCTGCAGTGCCGGGGTGTCCCAGTCGTAATGTCCTACAGCAAACCGATGATGCTCTCAGCCGGTATCTCCAGTCTGGAGAAGGCGAACATCTTCTTGCCGAGGTCTTTCAGCACCTTGTTTGCCCATTGGCGGAACTGTGTGCCTCTGTGACTTTTTACCCTGTAACCCACAGATATGATGACATCAAGATTGTAATAGTCCACTTGATAGGTTTTGCCATCGGAATCAGTGTAGGCAAATTTTGCCCACACTGATTCTTTGAGGAGTTCACCTTCCTTGAATACATTACGGATATGTTTTCCTATTACACTGATGTCCCTGCCAAACAATTGCGACATCTCTTCAATTGACAGCCACACTGTTTCATTTTCCAGTCTGACTTCCAACCTGATTTCTCCATCCGGCTGATACAGTACGATTTCTCCTTGATTCTCCATAGTGTATAAAAATAAAACAGTCCCCGATGAGCATCGTCGAGAGGCTTGGGGACTTGTCCTGCAAAAGTACAGTCTAATTCCGGGCCCGCCAAACTCTTCACCGAGGAATGAAAAAACAGAAATAAGTGTACATCCTACCGCAATCCTTGTAAAACGGTGTCTCTTGAGCTGCCATACCTTTGCAATGACAAAATAAATCCGGGATGCGGGTCTCTGTCCGTTGATATTGGTGTGTCAATCAGTAATCCGTGTAAGGACGGGCGGTACCCTTCACTGTAATTTTGCAATCGGAAATGAATCAATAAAAATTGGAACGATGAAAAAATATTTTGTTTATCTGATGATGGCTTTTGCCGTTACGGCATCTGCATCATGTACGGGAGATGGTTACGGCTCTGACGGAGCGGACGGACAGCCGGAAAATCCAGAAAATCCGAATCCCTCCGATACGCTGTCCGGGGAGAGCAATATCCTCGTGGTCTATTTCAGCTGGAGCGGCAACACCCGGCACGTAGCCGAGTACATCGCCCGGCAGACAGGCGGCACCCTTTTCCGCATAGAGCCGGAGAAGCCGTATCCTTCAGAATACGTTCCCTGCACCGAGGTGGCCAAGGCCGAGAAAGAGCAGAACGCCCGTCCGGCCATCAGGGACAGGGTGGAGGACTGGGACAGCTACGACACCGTCTTTATCGGATGCCCCGTCTGGTGGTGGACTGCCCCGATGATTATCAATACATTCGCCGAGAGCTACGACTTTGCGGGCAAGACCGTTGTACCCTTCTGTACCTATGCCTCTACTTACCGCGACGAGACTCTTGCACGCATCGTGGAACTCACGCCCGACGCCAGGCATCTGAAAGGCTTCGGAGCCATCGACCGGAACACTGACGGCATCACGGAGTGGCTTGAAAAGATAAAACTGCTCAAGTAAAAAAGTTTATTCCTATATATAAATCCGAGTTTGTACTTTATCTCAACTATTTTTGCGGATAAAGTATAAACTTATGTGTTGAATGTTTGGCTATCATATGCATAGTCATTTTCTGCAAACAGCACTCTGGTTGTGAAGTATTGCATCTAAATATTAATCGGTTGTGGGTCTGTGAGGTTAAGGGTATCAGTCTGGGCAAAGACCGAAATTGGATTAACGAAATATTATCGGGCAGCAAACAGATGTGTTATACTACTGATATAGAGGATGTTGGAATTTCATCACTCTGCGGTAACCGATTTGAAGTGGCTTACGGCAGGGTGGCTACGGGCAAGTTGCCTGAATATCTGCTGGTTAACAGAACTGTTTGCTGCCCGACAAAATACCGTTAGGAGAGGGGGCACTGCATACATAAGTCAAAAGAGGGCAGTATGCAGAAGCCGTCTCTGGAGCCAATACTGGCTGGACACAAGGACGGTATGTGTCAATTAAATACGGCAGGTATGGACAATTTTACTTACCAATACCCCGTCCATGTTAGTCTCGGTATCTATAATTCTTTCTTCAATGCTGATACCTCGCACATCGTCTACGGAATACATTTCTTTTGAGTTTCTTTCTTCACACTGCTACTTTCCATCTCACACCTCCTCTTTTCCATGCTGTTCCATAAAGAACCGTTTTTGCTGCTCAATCTCACGGCGCAGTTCCTCTTCGGTAGGCATGTATGCCATATATTTGGCCGCAAAAAGCTGCTCGCTGCCATTAAGTACAGAATACTTTGCCATTACCTTATCGGTCTCAGTGCAGAGCAATATACCTATAGTCGGATTGTCACTATCGTCTTTTACAAGGTCATCGTACATCCGGACATACATATCCAGTTGTCCCACATCCGCATGTGTCAGAGGATGTGTTTTCAATTCAAACAACACATAACGCTTTAGCTTGATGTTATAAAACACAAGGTCAATATAAAAGTCTCCTGTCTCCGTTGTGATGTGTTTCTGCCTGTCAACAAAGGCGAAACCACGTCCCAATTCCATGATGAATTGTTGCAGATGATCTATCAATGCTTGTTCCAGCTGGCTCTCATCATATTTACTGTCCTTGTGAAAACCCAAAAACTCAGCAACCACCGGACTTTTTATATACTCCAAAGGGTCATTGGCTTCAATATATGGAGACGGTAAAGCCAATCCTTCCCTTACGCAAGCCATGCGGCGGCCATAATATTGAGTGCCGATGTTCCTGTCTAACGTACGGATGCTCCACATTTCCCGTGAGGCTTCCTCTGCATACCACCTTCTGGCATCAGTGCCGGGCACTGCCATAATGCGGCGGAAATGAGTCCATGTGAGATTTGGCACTCGCGAGTGCCAAATCGGCAAATCATTAAAACACAAGTAGAACTGTCTATAATCCCGTAGCCTCCGCTCGCTGTAGTTCGTCCCGAATTCGGTTGATAACCGCTCTGCTATTGTTTTAATAAGCCGGGTGCCATATTGAGCACGGGCAGCCCCATGCTGTTCTTCTTCCACTATGCGGCATCCGATGTTCCAGTAAGTCATAACAGCAATTTGTCCGACTGCAGCATATGCCTGTCTTTGTCCTTGTTCTATAATCTCCCGAATATCGGCAATAAGTTTTTCTGGAGACATATCCTTTTGTAGTCTATTCTTTTCCATATCCCAAAATTTTGAAGGCGTTCACGAGTTCGGCTTCATTTGCATCCCATCTTTTCTTCAGTTCGTCACTGATGTGTCCATTACATGGTTACAAAGATAGGTATATTTAGAGTATATAATTGACCAGGAGAGTTAAATATTGCAATTCGCCACAAAAAGAGAGTAAAACATCAATTGTGATGGGTAAATTGCCTGAATATATGCTGGTTAACAGAACTGCTATCTGCCCGACAAAATACCGTTAGGAGAGGGGGCACTGCATGCATAAGTCAAAAGAGGGCAGTATGCAGAAGCCGTCTCTGGAGCCACAGGAGGGTTTTCTCCGAAATTGGTACGTCAATCCGTAATCCGTGTATGGACACGCTCCCCCGGCTGCCGTACCTTTGTCGTGTCAATTAAATACGGCTGATATGGACAATTTTACTTACCAATACCCCGTCCGCCAACACTTCGGCAAGGGGTGCGCCGAGAGCGCGATCAAGGAAGAAATGGCCCGTGTGGGACGGAACGTGCTGCTGGCCTATGGCGGCGGCTCGCTGCGGCGCACGGGATTGTATGACAGAATCACCGGCTGGCTGCGCGAGTGCGGCAAGACGGTGATATCTGGGACATGATGTACGAAGAGCACCGCCTTCCGACGGAGTTCGTGCCGACGGGTGCCGTAGTCACTGCTTCGGGCACTGGCGCCGAGCAGAACAACGGGGCGGTCATCACCAATACGGAAAAGAAACTTAAACAGCCTCTTGTCGGGTCGTATCACTCTTTCACCATTCTTGACAGCGACCTGACAAGAACTGTTCCTATGAAGCAGGTGATAAGCGGGGCTTTCGATACTCTGAGCCACTGCATGGAGACCTATATGGGCCGTCCGCAGGGGGACAACGTCTCCGACGGGATCAACGAGGCTGTGATGCGCAATGTCATCAGGAATCTGCGTGCCCTCATCGCCGATCCGGACGACGACTTTGCCCGTGGAGAGCTGATGTGGGACTCGGCCCTTGCCGAAAACGGCCTGCTGAAGCTGGGCAAGCAGACGGACTTCCAGTGCCACATGCTGGAGCATGCCGTAGGAGCCTATACCGACTGCAATCACGGTCAGGGACTTGCCGTCATCCATCCCGCCCTCTACCGTCATCTGCTCGCTGAAGGCAAGGAGAAGCTGGCGCGCATGGGAGAGCGGGTGTGGGGTGTGAAAGGCCGCACGACGGAAGAGACCGCCGCCATGTGCATCGATGCTCTCGAGGCTTTCATCCGGGAGATAGGCTTGCCCGTGCGCTGGAACGAAATGGGCATCACGGACGAAACCCTCCTGCGGGCCGCCGCCGATACCTGCCTGCTGATGCCCGGCTGCTGCAAGGCGTTTACCCGCGACGAACTGTTCGAGGTGCTGAAGGAACGTATGTGACAGACATTTTAAAAGAAAATGGCAATGAACGACTTATTCAAGACAATGTTGTGCGGTGCCGCGGCTCTCATGCTGGCAGGCACGGCTGTGGCACAGACCAAACGTGCATTTACCGAGGCGGATTTTTCCACTATCCAGAGTCCCAACGCCAATCCTTTCGGACTGGTCTACCGGGGCGCACTCACTGAAAACGAAGCGGGCCAGGTGAACATCCACCGCATCACCTACAGCCTGGACGGACTGACGGCATTCGACGCCAGCGAAGGGGTATGCCAAAACCTCCATGCGTAAAATTGCCGTCTCGGCAGGTGTCGGGGTGGGAAAATATCTGAGGGCCTGTATCGACGAGTATGTGGCCCTGATTGACACTCACCGCAGTCTGATGGAGATTCTGCTGTTCCGCGCTCAGGGCTCTTCTCTGGAACATTTCCGCTTGAAATCCAGGGCTGGAGGGCAATCATCAGGAGGCGCATGACACGGCTCTGCACACGCACTGGATGCCATACAGGATGCTGCGATGGGGGCTACAGTTTGGCAGCCGCATTGGCCCTTAGGATAGACGGGCCGAGGACTATACGGTAGGTGGCGATGGCCTGGAGACGAAGCCAGGTGAGGCCGGAAATGTAGCGGCGGCATTGGACGGAGGCCAAGACGGGGGCCTTGTAGTTGGCTTCAATGACGGTCTTGTCGGAGAGTATGTCCGGGTGAGCGGTCAGCAGGTGCTGGATGGGAGCGGACGATCCGGGGATGGTGTATATTATGGCGTCAGAGTCCCGGATTGCGGTCAGAAGTTCCTCTACTACAGATTGAGTGACGACTGATTGAGCGGCAATTGGCATCTCAATGGAATCAAGACCGACAATCTGCGGAACGGCACTGCAAGAGTGGGGGTTATACGTGCGCAGATGCTCTGCGAATTCCCGGGGCCGGCTGAGGGTACGGTTGTAGACGCGGGTCTGCATACCGGCTTCGATGGCTGCTGCCGTGGCTGCTTTTCCGGCTCCTCCGCACCCGATTATCAGCACCCTACATCCACCGGGCTTAGGACACTCCTGCCTCAGTATCTCCAGTACAGCCTCAAAGTCAGTGTTGTACGCCATGATTCGAAATGCACTTTCCGGGGAGAGAATGTTTCCTGTCGCTGATTGTTTTTTCCCATTAAACCGCGCAATGCCGCTCTCGGCCTGTCGTAGAGTGGCATTTTCAATCGGCTGCGGGGCACATGTATCCCGTATGGAGGTCTTGACCATGAGGTTGGATGCCTGACAGCGCAGGGCGGAATAGTCCCAGGTGTCCGCGGCACGGAACGCCTCCTCCTTGAACGGAGTGGTGACATTGACTGCCACATAGTCCATCAGGAACGCGGCGTATGCGTCAGGAAAACTATCACGCTCTATCAGGTCGTAGCTCCAGTGATGCAATATATCCGGCCTGTCGGCGAAATACTCCCGGAAGAGCGCGGGACTCTGGCTGTGTCCGATCGGATTGCCGATAAGGCCTATCCGCAGACGGTCTGCCGGGAAAGTGCTGCTGGATGTGTCGTGTGCCATGAACAGTCAGGTGAAAGGTTAAAGGTTGCGGAGTGAGCCGGCGGTGCGGCGCTGGCGGAGGGCTTCATAGCAGAGAACGGCCATGGAGGCGGAAACGTTGAGCGAATCGATGCCACCCAGCATGGGGATGCGGATATGGGCATCAGCGGCCTGCCTCCAGATGTCGGACAGTCCGTCAGCTTCGGCCCCGAAGGCCAGGGCTGTCGGTCGCGTCATGTCTGTGTCGTAGTACAGCTCTGAGTCCTGCAGCTGGGCGGTAAGGATGCTGATGTCCCGGGCCTTGAGCCAGGCGATGGCTTCCTCCGAGGTGCAGACGGCAATGTTGCGGGTAAATACTCCTCCGAGGCTGGCCCGTATCAGGTTGGGATTGTAGAGGTCCGTGTGCGGGTCGCAGACCAGTACGGCAGAGACCCCAGCAGCGTCGGCAGTGCGCAGCATTGCTCCCAGATTGCCTGGCTTCTCGACCGATTCTACGACAACTATCAGGGGAGCGTATCCAAGGTCAGGGCGTTTTGTGCCGGAGCCTCCGAAGAGCGTGAGGTCGAGGGCCTCGAGCGACCGGTCCTGAGCACTGCCGCAGACCACTGCGAGAAGTCCCTCGGTACTGCCCCGGTAGGCCATTTTCCGGTAAACGTTCTCGGAGACCTCGAATATGCGTGTCCATTCATTTCCGGAAAAGGAATGCGGCAGTGGCTGTGTGTGTGTGGACTGTCCGAATGGGATGTCGCCGCCCTTTAAGGATGCGAAGGTGTCTGCCGGACATACGGTGGGACAATAGAACACCGACCGGAGACGGAAACCACTCTCCACACAGCGTTCCACTTCCCGCCTGCCCTCCACGACAAACAGCCCCTTCCCGCGACGGAGAGAGGAGCTGCTCTGAAGGGCCGTCACCTCCTTGACCCTGGGGTTCTGGAGGGACGTTATGGTCTCAATATTAGTTTTCATTGTCCTTGGCGGTTCCGTCATCCTGAGCGGAGGGCTTTTTCTCCGGACGCATCTGCGGGAAGAAGAGTACGTCCTGGATGGTGGTCGCACCGGTCATGAACATGGTGAGGCGGTCGATGCCCATTCCCATTCCGGATGTAGGAGGCATGCCGTACTCAAGTGCGCGGACGAAATCCATGTCGATGTACATGGCCTCGTCGTCTCCCTTGTCCTTGAGCTTGAGCTGCTCCTTGAAGCGGTAGAGCTGGTCGATGGGGTCGTTGAGCTCGCTGTAGGCATTGGCAAGTTCCTTGCCGCCTACGAAGAGCTCGAAGCGCTCGGTCAGGGACGGGTCGCTGCGGTGACGCTTGGTCAGGGGAGATGTCTCCCACGGATAGTCGGTGATGAAGGTGGGCTGAATCAGATGTTTCTCGCAGTATTCGCCGAAGATGGCGTCAATGAGCTTGCCCACGCCCATGGTGTTGTCCACTTCAATGTGCAGGTCAGCGCAGACTTTGCGCAGGGCCTCCTCGTCCATTCCGCGCACGTCGACTCCGGCGTATTCCTTTATGGCGTCGAGCATGGGCAGGCGGCGGTAGGGCTTGCGGAACTCTATCTCGTTGCCTCCTATGTTCAGCAGGGTCTTGCCGTTGACGGCCATGGCCACTTTCTCCAGCATGTTCTCCACGAACTCCATCATCCAGATGTAGTCCTTGTAGGCCACGTATATCTCCATGCAGGTGAACTCGGGGTTGTGGGTCTTGTCCATGCCCTCGTTGCGGAAGTCCTTGGCGAACTCGTACACTCCGGCAAAGCCTCCTACAATCAGTCTCTTGAGGTAAAGCTCGTTGGCAATACGCAGATAAAGAGGGATGTCCAGGGCATTGTGATGAGTGATGAAGGGACGGGCACTGGCGCCTCCGGGTATGGGCTGGAGAATGGGAGTCTCCACCTCCAGATAGCCGAAGGAGTTGAAGTACTCCCTCATGGTCTGCACTATCTTTGTCCTCTTGACAAACACGTCCTTGACCTGGGGATTGACCACCAGATCCACGTATCTCATGCGGTAGCGGAGCTCGGGGTCGGAGAAGGCGTCGTATACCTCCCCCTCTTTCTCCTTGACTATAGGCAACACCCTGAGGGACTTGGACAGGACGGTCAGACTCCTGGCATGGATGGAGAGCTGACCGGTCTGGGTGATGAAGGCGTAGCCCTTGACACCGATGAAGTCGCCTATATCCAACAGTTTCTTGAATACTGTATTGTACATCGTCTTGTCCTCGCCCGGACATATCTCGTCTCTTTTGATATAGACCTGAATACGGCCTTCGGAATCCTGCAGCTCAATGAATGACGCAGCCCCCATGATACGGCGGCTCATCATCCTGCCGGCAATGGACACCTCCGCAAAGGGGCATTTCTCAGGATCGTATTTCTCCTTTATCTCTGTAGTGGTGGTATTGACATCATAAAGTGCGGCGGGATAAGGCTCAATGCCCAGTTCCCTAAGTCTGGTCACAGCTTCGCGCCGGTTCTGCTCCTGCTCGTTCAGCTCTATATTTTTTCCCATTTTAAAAAAACATTAAACTTTAAAAAGGCAAATTTAACTTTTTTATTTTAAGAAGCTGTTTAAATTTTTCTAAACATTCTGAATAAATTGTTAATTTTGCAGTCATGGCAATCGAGAAAAAATGGATAGTTAAAGAGCAAGGCAATCCCGCAGCTGTCAGAGCCCTGTCGGCAGAGCTGGGCATCGACCAGGTACTGGCCAACTTATTGGTACAACGCAATATAACCACAGCTGACAGAGCCAGGGAATTCTTCAAGCCTGACCTTTCCAAACTCCACGATCCGTTTCTGATGAAAGACATGGACAAAGCCGTGGAGAGACTCGAAAAGGCCATCTCCAGCGAGGAGAAAGTGCTCATCTACGGAGACTACGATGTAGACGGAACTACTGCCGTAGCCCTTATGTACACGTTTATCCGCAATTTCAATCCCAACGTAGAATACTATATCCCTGACCGCTACGACGAGGGCTACGGCATATCCTATAAAGGCATCGACTGGGGCCACGAGAACGGATACTCGCTTATCATAGCTCTGGACTGCGGCATAAAGGCCGTGGAGAAGATAGCCTATGCCAAATCCCTCGGCATGGACATGATCATCTGCGACCACCACCTTCCGGACGAGGAGCTTCCTCCCGCAGTGGCCATTCTCGACCCCAAACGTCCCGACTGCAGCTACCCGTTCGATGATTTGTCCGGTTGCGGGGTGGGATTCAAGCTGATACAGGCATACGCCATGCGCAAGTCCATTCCTTTCGCATGGGTGGAATCCTTCCTTGACCTGGTTGCCGTCAGCATCGCCGCAGATCTGGTATCCATGACTGGAGAGAACCGCATCCTGGCATACTACGGTCTTGAGCGCCTTAACCAGTCCCCGCGCAAGGGGCTTCAGTCCATCATCCGGCTGTCGGGACTGGAGAATCACAAGATATCGGTAGATGACATAGTCTTTAAAATAGGTCCGCGCATCAATGCCGCCGGCAGGATGGAATCGGGCCGCACCGCCGTGCATCTGCTGGTGTCCCGCAATGACGAGGAGGCCCAGAGTATAGGCAAGATCATAGACCTTCACAATAAGGAGCGCAAAAGCGTGGACAAGCAGATTACGAAAGCGGCCATAGAGTCCGTGATGAACGACAGCAGTTTCCGTGAGCGCAAGTCCACAGTGGTCTTCGACCCCAAATGGAACAAGGGAGTCGTGGCCATAGTCGCCTCCAGACTGGTAGAGGCTTTTTACCGCCCGACCATAGTGCTCACCGAGTCCAACGGTCTCATAACCGGCTCAGCAAGGAGCATCGCCGGATTCGACCTCTACGAAGCCATCAAGGAGTGTTCGGAATATCTGGAGAACTACGGAGGCCACATGTACGCGGCCGGACTTACTCTCAAAAAAGAGAATCTCATACCGTTTGAGGACAAGTTCGAGAAAGTAGTCGCCGAGAAGATTACCGAGGATATCCTGACTCCTGTAGTACAGATAGACACGTACTTGGACTTCAAGCAGATAACCCCTAAGTTTTTCCGCATCCTGAAGCAGTTCCAGCCCTTCGGCCCAGGCAACCAGTCACCCGTGTTCATCACGGAGAACGTCTACGACAACGGCAACGGACGGCTGGTCGGTTCCGGCAACGGCCACATGAAACTGGAGCTCATACAGGAGGACGAGCCTTACCGCTATATCTCTGCCATAGCGTTTAACAGGGCCGAGCATTTCGAGCACCTGCATGCCGGCAACCCGGTGGACATCTGTTATTCCATAGCCGAGAACTATTATCGCGGCATCGCCAACATACAACTCAGAGTCAAGGATATACACAAAAAAGAACTCTTTTAGCATTTCCACGTATATGCTCAATTTCGAATGCGATTACATGAAAGGAGCCTGCCCGGCGGTGCTCCAGAGACTGATTGAGACCAATATGGACGAGACCCTCGGTTACGGGGCCGACCCCTATTGCAGGTCCGCCATAGAACGTATAAGAGCGGCCTGCGGATGCCCGGAAGCCAGAGTCTATTTCCTGACCGGAGGCACCCAGGTCAATGCTACTGCCATGTACGCTGTACTGAGACACTGCCAGGGCGTGATATCGCCCGTCACCGGACACATCAACCATCACGAATCCGGTGCTGTCGAAGCCACCGGGCACAAGGTCATTGCCCTGCCCGGACACGATGGAGGAAAACTGAAGGCGGAAGACGTGGAAAGATACCTGAAAGACTACTGGGCCGACGAGAACTACGCCCATATCGTGGAACCCGGCATGGTCTACATCACCCACCCTACCGAACTCGGTGCGCTCTACACTATGGATGAGCTTAAGGCCCTGTCTTCCATATGCAGGAGCTACCGCATTCCGCTGTATCTGGACGGAGCCAGACTTGCATATGCCCTCGCCTCAGACAAGACGGACATCACGCTTGAAGACATCGCCTCACTCTGCGACATATTCTATATCGGAGGCACAAAATGCGGAGCCCTGTTCGGGGAAGCCCTCGTGATTCCGCGTCCGGAACTGACTGGCGAGCTGTTCTCCATCATCAAGCAGAGAGGAGCCATGCTGGCCAAGGGCCGGCTGCTGGGCCTACAGTTCGATACCCTGTTCACCGACGGGCTCTACGCCCGGAACGGTCTGAACGCCATCGAGACAGCCGACTTGCTCGCCAAAGGGATCAAGGACAAAGGCTACAGTTTCCTGATACCGCCTCAGACCAACCAGCTGTTTGTCATCATGGAGAACGGCAGGATAGAGGCACTGCGCAGGGAGGTCTCCTTCTCCATGTGGGAGCATGTGGACGCTGACCGCAGCGCGATACGGCTGGTCACCGACTGGGCGACCTCAAAGACCGACATAGAGGCCCTGCTCGCTCTGCTGTAGCCCCTGCTGCCGCTCAGTCATTGAGCATTTTTCCTCAACCAGATGCGGGTGACACATGATGTCATCTCGTCAACTGTATCTGACTTTCAGATTGACGGCGTCACATTTGAGGTCGGCGGACACGGAAAAGGCAAAAGACAGATATCCGGTCTGGAGGAGGCATACGTCGTCAAGGACGATATCGAGTACGGGGCAGGACATGTCATCCCGCTATGGCATTTCGGACTATGCTACTGACAGACGGGCCCAGGTCAACGGCCGCCGGCCTTCTCGTCCAGGCCCAGCTCCGGGTGACGGTCGGAAGAGCGGCTGAGCAGCACGGCTGTCACGATAGCGCACACTGCCAGACCGATAAAGAAATATTCCGCCGCTATTGGCGAGGCCGCCCGGTCGATTATATGCCCCACGACTATGGGGACGGAAAACAGACCGATGTTCTGCACCCAGTAGACCAGTGAGAATGCCGTTCCAAGCTTGTTCTCTGCGATAATCTTCGGTATCGACGGCCACATCGCCGCCGGTACAAGCGAGTAACCCAGGCCAAGCACCCCTATGGCGATGAATCCGAAAGCCGGTACTCCGGGAGCAAAGGCCACTGTCAGATGCGAGAACAAAATCATGGCCGAGCCTAATATCATGATTTTCGTACCGCGCCCCACCCTGTCCACCACGGCTCCGAACAGCGGGGCGAAAACCAGTGTGAAGAAAGGTATCATGGCCACCATGACGGACGCCACGCCGCTGTCTATGCCGAAACGGGGCATGAGTATGGCTGTAGCGAACTTGCGGAACGAGACCACGCAGCAGTAGAAGAACACACAAAGCAGGGATATCAGCAGAAAATGCCTGTTCGTGATAACCTTGAGCACATCCCGGAAACGGAACCGGTCCTCGGGTGAAGCCGTTCCGGCAGGTGCCGCCGAGATTCCACGACGGTCAGAGGCGTAGTCCATCGCCACGAACAAGGCCCACAGAATAAGGCCGGCGAGCAGCAGGGCCAGACCGACCACGGCCGGACGGGATGTTTCAGAGAAAGGTATGTAGCCGTCCAAAGCCACGATACGCGGCACTACAATGAGAGCCACCGCCGTGCCAAGACGGGCCAGGGCCAGCTGCAGGCCCATCGCGAAGGCTATCTCGCGGCCTTTGAACCATTTGGCTATCGCCCGGTTGACAGTCACACCGGCTATCTCGCTGCCCAGGCCGAACATCGCGCACCCCGCGTATGCCAGCGACAGCGACGGCTTTGCGAACGTTCCTGAAAGCCAGGCACACAACCGGCTTCCGGCAAAACTCTCAGATATGGCATAGGTAATCAATGCCGCTCCCCCGACCATAAGCCCGACGAATATGGAGCCGGTCAGTCTCACGCCCCAGCGGTCCAGCAGCATACCGCAGACTATCAGTCCTCCGAAGATGCACAGCAGCGAATATGCGCTGCGGTAGAAACCGTAATCGGTCATAGACCAGCCGAGGGCCACCATGGACGGATCCTCGAACTCCTGATTGATGGTCGAGAAGATGTCATCGAAGAAGTACGAGGCGAACATCGGCAGGGCCAGACACAAAAGGGCCACCCATCGGATGGCCCCAGTATCCTTGATTGTCTTGAACAGTCTGCTCATATCCGCAGTCTATTCTTCCTTCTTCATTACATTCGGCAGCTCCAGACCGTATTTCTTCCGACGGTCCTCAGACTTGAGCAGGAAGCTCAGGATGAATGCCAGAATGCCGAAAGACGAGAATATAATCATAGGAGCGAGATATCCGCCCGTAGACTGGAGCACCTTGCCGATAAGCAGGGGCACCAGGCAGAGACCGATGTTCTGCACCCAGAAGATAAGGCAGTATGCGCTGCCGAGAATCTTCTCGTCGATAATCTTGGGCACTGACGGCCACAGGGCGGCCGGCACGAGGGAGAAGCTGACACCGAGCACTGCGATCAAAGTAACTGCCAGCCACTTATGAGGATAGAGCGGCAGGATGAATGCGAATGACAGATGGCATACTATCATGATGATTGCTCCGAGCATCAGCATAGTAGCGCCCTTGCCCTTGCGGTCCAGGAAAATACCCAGCAGCGGGGTAAGGCACATGGCCAGAATCGGGAAGAAACTGAAGAGCTGCGACGCCGTGGCGTTATCGACTCCGAGGGTCACCTCCAGATAATTGGGAGCATACCTCTGGAAAGGGAATATAGCCGAATAGTACAGTACGCAGAGCAGGGCTACCAGCCAGAACATCTTGCTGGAGAATATCTTGCCAAGATCGCGGATATGGAACTCGTCCTCCGGGGACTTCTCCTCAGTGGCCATGCCGGCTGCCACGAGCTGCTTGTCGAACTTGGAATCCATCACCGAGAAGACTATGTAGTTGATGAGTCCTATCAGAAGCAGCACGGTGCAGAAACCGACGGGAGCCACCACAGACTGGTCGAACTTATTGGAGATGATAGGAGCCAGCCACATCACTGCGAACACACCGAGACGTGCGATAGCCATCTCAAGTCCCATTGCCAGAGCCATCTCCTTGCCCTTGAACCATTTGGCTATAGACTTGGAGACTGTGGTACCGGCCATCTCGCAACCGCAGCCGAAAATCATGAAACCGAGAGAGGCCATCTTCGCACTGCCGGGCATAGCCGTCCACCAGCTGCCGAGCCACTCGTTGAAACCGGTTGTCTGAAACCAGTCACTCACACCGATAAACTTGATACTTGCACCGATTACCATCAGTGAGGCTGAGAGCACTCCGGTGAAGCGGATGCCCATCTTGTCCAGGATAATACCGGCCAGAATCAGGAAGCCGCACACATTGAGGATATACTCAGATGCCGCATAAGTTCCGAACGCACCGCTGTCCCAGCCTCTGGTCGACTCCACGAGTGACTTGAGAGGAGACATGACATCCACGAACATATATGCGAAAAACATCATCAGCGCGATGAGAATCAACGCGGCCCAACGTGCCACTACGCTGTCGTTGAGCATCTTTGCTACTTTTTCTTGCATTTGATTTAAGGTATTAGGATTTAACAGATGCCAAAAGTACCGTTTTTTGGCTGAAATGGCAAAAAATAATGCTATCTTAGCACGTTGAAATCATAAAATAATCCAAACCATGTCATTGAATAAAGTCCTACTTATAGGAAATGCGGGGAGAGACCCCGAGGTGAGGCATCTGGAAAGCGGTGTAGTCACGGCGACATTCTCATTGGCCACTACAGAAAAATTCAGAGACCGCACTTCCGGAGAGATGAAAGAACAGACCGAATGGCACAATATCGTGTGCTGGAGAAATTTAGCAGAGATAGCAGAAAAATATGTAAAAAAAGGCACCCAGCTTTTCATTGAGGGCCGCATACGTACCCGCTCCTACAACGACAAGGACGGCAATACGAAATACACGACCGAGATAGTGGCGGACAACATGCAGCTCCTCGGACGCAAGGCAGACAATCCGGCCGCTCAAGGGCAGACCGGCGGATGGCAGGGACAGACCTCCCGCCAGTCTACTTACCAGCAGCAACCTTATCAGCAGCCGTATCAGCAGCCGTATCAACAGCCTGCATACCAAGCCACGGCACAACCTGTTCAACCTATGCCAGCCGAAGATATGCCGGCTGACGAGATAGGAGACGATCTCCCGTTCTAATTTTTATCACACATGACTGAGATGAGCAACAATAAAGCAAGAGTAGACGTAGTACTCGGTCTCCAGTGGGGAGACGAGGGAAAAGGCAAGATCGTAGACGTGCTTGCCGAGAGGTACAACATCATTGCGCGTTTCCAGGGCGGTCCCAACGCCGGCCATTCCATACAGTACGGAGACAAGAGTTTCGTCCTGCATTCCGTACCATCCGGCATATTCAGGGACGGAACGGACAACCTGATCGGCAACGGCGTGGTGCTTGATCCTATTATATTCAAGAAAGAATGCACTGAGCTGGAGAAGACCGGCGTTCCTGTAAGGGAGCGCATCCGCATATCCAAGAAAGCGCATCTTATCACCCCTACCCACCGCATCATCGATGCCGCCTCAGAGGCATCAAAGGGCAAGTCCAAGATCGGTTCCACTCTCAAGGGCATCGGTCCCGCATACATGGACAAGACAGGACGCAACGGCCTGAGAGTAGGAGACATCCTTGCCTCAGACTTCCAGACCAGGTTCGACAACCTCAAAAAGAAACACATAGCCTTCCTGAAACAGTTCGACTATGCATACGACCCCGACATGGACGTAAAGGAGTGGATGGATGCCGTCGACTATCTCAGGACATTTGACCTGGTGGACGGAGAATACTATATCAACGCCCGCCTCAACTCTGGCGAGAGCGTACTGGCCGAAGGAGCACAGGGCTCGATGCTTGACGTGGATTTCGGTTCATATCCTTTCGTAACCAGTTCCACCACCACGTGCTCCGGATCCTGCCTCGGTCTCGGAGTCGCCCCCGCAACTATAGGCAACGTATACGGCATCTTCAAGGCCTACTGCACCCGCGTCGGCAGCGGCCCCTTCCCCACCGAGCTGTTCGACGGGACAGGTGAGGAACTGCGCAGGCAAGGCCATGAGTTCGGTGCCACGACAGGCCGCCCCCGCCGTACCGGCTGGCTGGATCTGGTAGCCCTCAAATACGCCGTCATGCTCAACGGTGTCACCGAGCTTATAATGATGAAAGCCGATGTGATGGATTCCTTCGACACCCTGAAGGTAGCCGTCGGATACGAGATAAACGGCAAGCGTCAGGACAGCGTGCCCTACGACACCTACGCGGAAATCACACCTGTATATAAAGAATTCAAAGGCTGGAAACGCAGTCTGTCCAATATCCAGGACTACAATGAGCTTCCCGCTGAATTCAAAGAATATATATCATTTATCGAACACGAGACCGGAGTTCCTGTCACTGTCATCTCGCTCGGACCCGACCGTGCAGAGACCGTCTTCAGGAAATAACCGGCATGTCGCTTCTGGAGAAAATAGACAGCCCCGGGGACATCCGGGGCTTATCTGTCAAACAGCTTGAGACCCTGTGCAGTGAGATCAGGCGGTACATGATAGACTGCTGCGCCAGGAATCCGGGACATCTCGGAGCCAGTCTCGGCGCTGTAGAACTTGCCGTAGCCCTGCACTATGTCTACAACACCCCCGTCGACAAGATTGTCTGGGACGTGGGACATCAGGCTTATGCCCACAAGATACTTACCGGACGCAGAGAGGCGTTCAAGGCCAACCGTACTTACAAAGGCATCAGCGGATTTCCCAAGATGTCCGAGAGTCCGTTCGACTCCTTCGGCGTGGGCCACTCGTCCACATCCATCTCAGCCGCCCTGGGCATGGCCGTAGCGGCAAAGCTCTCCGGCAGCGACGAAAAGATAGTAGCCGTAATCGGTGATGGTGCCATGACCGGCGGCATGGCCTTCGAGGGTCTCAACAACGCCGGAGCGATGAAGACCGATATCCTGGTCATCCTCAATGACAATCACATCTCCATAGACCAGGGCATGGGAGGCCTGCACAGCTACCTGCTGAAAATATCCACATCCGAGACGTACAACCGCATAAAGAACCGCGTATGGGACATGATCGGTTCCTCCAAGCTGCGCCGAGGAGTCCAGAAATTCATGTTCAGCACCAAGATGGCCATACTTAAAAGCGGTTCTCTGTTCGAGTCCTTCGGATTCAGGTACTTCGGGGCCATCGACGGCAACGACATCGGTCAGCTGACCACCACCCTCGCCTCCCTGCGCAACATCAAGGGGCCCAAACTCCTGCACGTAATCACCAAGAAAGGCAAGGGATACAGGCCGGCCGAGCAGGACCAGACAGTATGGCATGCTCCGGGTACATTTGACCCTTTGACCGGCAAGCGCAATATCCCTGCATCAGGCACTGCCGCCAGATACCAGGATGTATTCGGAGAAACCCTTCTGGAACTGGCCAGAGCCGACAGGAAGATTGTAGCCGTTACACCTGCGATGGCCTCCGGCTGCGGTATGAGTATCATGATGAAGGAAATTCCCGAAAGGACATTTGACGTAGGCATTGCCGAACAGCATGCCGTCACATTCTCTGCAGGACTGGCCGCCGCGGGATACCTGCCGTTCTGCAACATCTACTCTTCCTTCATGCAGAGGGCATACGACAGCGTCATACACGATGTCGCCCTCCAGAAGCTGAAAGTCATACTCTGCCTGGACCGGGCCGGACTGGTCGGAGAGGATGGAGCAACGCACCACGGCGTATTCGACATGGCAGCATTCCGTCCGATACCCAACCTGATCATCGCGTCCCCGCTCAACGAGCTGGAGCTGCGCAACCTGCTGTACACGGCGGCAAGCAGCACCGTACAGGGTCCTATTATAATAAGGTATCCCCGAGGCACAGGAGAAGGCATACCCTGGCGCAACGTCAACTTCATGCCCATCCCGATAGGAAAGGGCCAGCTTATACGCAACGGAAGCGATATCGCCATACTCACCATAGGGCCGATAGGAAACCTCGTTGCAGGAGCAGCCGACAAAGCAGCCGCACAAGGCATATCAGTCCTGCACTACGACATGCGCTTTCTCAAGCCTCTCGACGAGGACATCATGAAGGACGTGTGCTCCAAGGTTTCCAGAATCATCACCGTCGAAGACGGCACGGTCACAGGCGGTCTGCACGACGCAGTATCCTCCTACGTCTCGGAGCACGCCCCGCACATCCGCGTCACCGGTCTTGGAGTCCCGGACCGCTTCATCGAGCACGGCACCGTCAAGGAACTCCGCTCCGAGTGCGGCTTCTCCCCCGACGACATCCTCAAAGCGATAATCTCCACACCAGCAGAAAGCTGACGAAATAGATCATCGCATATATATAAGCACCTGATACGGACAATCGCAATAATTTTTAAAATTGTTTTGGTATTTTTAAGAAAAGATTTATCTTTGCAGTCCCAAAAATAAGAGCTGCCGATATAGCTCAGTTGGCCAGAGCAGCTGATTTGTAATCAGCGGGTCGTGGGTTCGAATCCCTCTATCGGCTCAAGTTCATTGAATGACAATTATATGGGGAGATACCAAAGTGGCCAACTGGGGCAGACTGTAAATCTGCTGGCGCACGCCTTCGGAGGTTCGAATCCTTCTCTCCCCACCAATAAGCAGGCAGCATCGAGTTGCATAAAGACAACGCGCAGAAGATGTCCATTAAAGCATGGATTTTGCTTTGAGTAGGGCAGATTCAAGGCGCGGGACGAAAGAGCGACGCAGCGTACTCAGGTACGTGAGGAGCGAAAGAGGAGCTGCAACGCAGAAGGTGCCCTGCTCAAAACAAAATATAGGCGGAAGTAGCTCAGTTGGTAGAGCATCAGCCTTCCAAGCTGAGGGTCGCGGGTTCGAACCTCGTCTTCCGCTCTTAAAAAGCCAGTGTAGCTCAGGGGTAGAGCGCTTCCTTGGTAAGGAAGAGGTCATGAGTTCAAATCTCATCACCGGCTCAATTTATTATATACATTAAATTAAATCTCACATTATGGCAAAAGAAACTTTCAAAAGGGACAAGCCGCATGTTAACATAGGTACTATCGGCCATGTTGACCACGGTAAAACTACTCTTACCGCAGCCATCACCAAGGTACTGGCTGAAAAAGGACTTTCTGAAGTCCGCTCTTTCGACTCTATCGACAACGCACCCGAGGAGAAGGAACGTGGTATTACCATTAACACCGCTCATATCGAATATCAGACAGAGACACGTCACTATGCACACGTTGACTGCCCGGGTCACGCCGACTATGTGAAGAACATGGTAACAGGTGCTGCTCAGATGGACGGTGCCATCCTCGTAGTTGCCGCTACCGACGGTCCTATGCCCCAGACCCGTGAGCACATTCTGCTCGCCCGTCAGGTGAACGTGCCCAGAATCGTTGTGTTCCTGAACAAAGTTGATATCGTTGACGATCCCGAGATGATCGAGCTCGTTGAGATGGAGGTTCGTGAGCTCCTCAGCTTCTACGGCTTTGACGGTGACAACGCTCCCGTTATCGCAGGTTCCGCTCTCGGTGCCCTCAACGGCGAGCCCAAGTGGGTTGAGAAGGTTATGGAACTGATGAACGCAGTTGACGAGTACATCCCCCTGCCTGTACGTGATAACGAGAAACCTTTCCTGATGCCTATCGAGGACATCTTCTC
>DVHR01000079.1 GCA_018711925.1 Candidatus Coprenecus pullicola | reverse complement strand
ACGCAGAAGGAACACTATGGCCTGAAACGCATCAAGGCAAGGACGAAGTTGACCGAAATCCTGTACATCTTCTTTGGCATCCACACGGCGAATGCAGTACAGCTCGTCCGGCGGGAAGTCAACGAAATTGCCCAGGCTGCCTGATGTTCGAGGTGAGTGAGAAACGGCCCTTTCACTGGAGTATTGGCTCCAGTTGAGTCCAAAAATGAAAAAAGGGGCTACGAAACGGAGCCGAGATATAAAAAGATGGGTTCGATCGGAAAAATTACAGGGACAGTCTGCCGATTGACTCATAATGACGGAATTAAACGACAGTCCCTATCTTATTCTCTATAATTATGCAATGTTTAGATTCTTCTGATTTAATCAGAATATCAATTCGTTCCGCCTCTCTTTCTACTTTTACATTTTTATACTTCGTTCTAGAGATACTTATCTTTGGGAAAGACTTCTTTATAAAATCAATAAAAGCATACAAAAATAAACAGCCTTCGCCATGCCCCTCCTCAGGATTGAGAAAAGCCTTTATAATATCGCTATGGAAATTCTCCCTATAATACCTGTCTGATGCTAACTTAAACACATTAAAAGATTCTGGTCTATACGATGACTTTTGTTTAAAATAATCATCAGCTATCTCTTTGATAGTATTATTTTTAATAAGTTCACTAATTGCAGTTATTTGTTCTGCTATTATCCTTTTGAAATCTTCAAGAAAGGTATGTATAGGTTGTATGTCCTTCATAATACTTTTATCAATTATGCGTATATATACATGCGGTTTTTCTTTTCCCTGGCCAGCTTATTTCTGATAAGCTACCAATATGTATTTCATATCCAAAGACCTGTAAAGGTACAATAATTTCTTAAACTTGCAAAGCAAATTATGCTATTTTACTTATCATGAATTTCACAAAGTTATCTCTCTCGATTTCCTCAATAGTAGACAGACTGCCACGGAAATCTTTTGAGAAAATGGTTATCCACAAAATACCCATAGGCCACGATTCAAACTATGACCGCATTCCGTCTTTGAAGTTTGCGGACAAGCATATTTGGAAAGGCCACAGCACCCTCGGAATACGCTTCCTATAAAACACTGATGCAGACGTTGCTACAGGCAGCAAAAGCCCCTGTTTCATCACGAAAAGCGGCACGCACGGCCTCAGGAAAGCCCCGTACACGAACTTCAGATTCGGCCCAAATATATGAATAATATTTTCTCGCAACTTGTGCTATGGTTTTTCACATGTATACTGTTATTTTGCAGAAAACATACGTTCAAGCAGTTATGAGAACAATTGACGACTACGATGTGAAAATATTCACGGACAACATTGAGGAAAAGGCCATAGAACAGATCCGCCGGCTGATGTCCATCGACGTATTCAGCGGCTGCAAAATCAGGATAATGCCGGACGTTCATGCCGGAGCCGGGTGCGTGATAGGCTTCACCGGCTACCTTGGAGACAGGGTCATCCCGAACATAGTAGGGGTGGACATAGGCTGCGGCATGCTGGTGCAGCCGTTCGGGTGCAGCGGAGAGATAGATTTTCACGAGTTCAACCAGTTCATCCTGAACAACATTCCTTCGGGCAGAGACATACGGAATCAGGAGGGCTTAGCCCAGCTGCAGCCGTACATGGAAAGATACCAGGAAGCGAAAGAACTGGTCAAGGAGCTGCGCTGCTTTCGAGAACTGAAAGATGTCAAAAGGCTGTACAAGGCCGCAGGCACCCTCGGCGGAGGCAATCATTTCATAGAGCTGGACCGCGACGGTCAGGGCAGAATGTACGTGGTCGTCCATACCGGCAGCCGCAACTTAGGCAAGCTGGTGGCGGACATCTACCAGAAACAGGCCGTGAAGAACATGTCCGGCTGGGACAAACTGATGGAAAAGCAGGCCGGGATGATAGAGGAATACAAGGCGGCAGGACGGAAAGCCGAGCTGCAGGATGCCATACGGGAGCTGCACAACTCATTCAGGATGCAAAGGCCACCGGTCCCCGCGGAACTCTGCTGGCTTGAGGGACAGCCGCGCGAGGACTACCTGCACGACATGCGCCTGTGCCAGAGATGGGCGCAAATCAACCGGGGCATCATCATGGACCTGCTTGTAGAATACCTGCGGGCCAAAGGCAATATCTGCAGTACACCGGAGACATTGGCCTCAGAGCGTTTCGAGAGCGTCCACAACTACATCGGGGACGACGGCATCATCCGTAAAGGAGCCACCTCCGCCCGCGAGGGAGAGAAGTGCATCATCCCCATGAACATGCGGGACGGCTCCCTGATATGCACCGGCAAGGGCAATCCGGACTGGAACTGGTCGGCCCCTCACGGAGCAGGCCGCATAATGAGCCGCGCCCAGGCATTCCAGCAACTCAGCATGGTGGCCTTCACCGACTCGATGAGAGGTATCTACAGCGAGACCGTCACCGAGCAGACCATCGACGAGTCCCCTATGGTCTACAAACCGGCGGAGGAGATCATCGCCAACATCCGGGACACCGCAGATATCAGCTGCGTCATCAGACCCGTATTCAACTTCAAGGCCGCACAGTAACTACAATACCACAGACATGAGACAGACCAAAAGTCAAGACATACAGAAACGTATCAAACAGACAGTGAAAGCCCTGAGCTCCGGCATCTGGGAGAAGGACCGGCTCATAGCCATGGGCATACTTTGCTGCGTATCAGGGGAAAGCCTGTTCCTGCTCGGACCTCCGGGCACAGGAAAAAGCCTCATCGCCAGAAGACTGAAAGAGGCGCTCGGGGACAGCCGCGCTTTCGAGTACCTCATGTCCAGATTCTCCACTCCCGACGAGATATTCGGCCCGGTGTCCATCCGGAAACTCAGGGAAGAGGACTGCTACGAGCGCTGCACAGACGGACACCTGCCGTCCGCGGACATTGTATTCCTGGACGAGATCTGGAAAGCCGGTCCGGCCATTCAGAACGCCCTGCTCACAGTAATAAATGAGAAGATATTCCAAAACGGAGCCGTAACCATGAGACTCCCGCTCAAACTCCTCATTGCCGCCTCCAACGAGCTGCCGAAGGAGGACGAGGGGCTGGAAGCTCTCTGGGACCGTTTCCTGGTCCGCTGCGTTTCCGGCTGCATCGAGAACGAGACCTCTTTTTACAAGATGCTGAGGCAAGACACCCCCGCGACGGTTGAGATAGACCCGTCCCTGAAAATTTCCGCCGCAGAACTGGAGGCATGGAACAGAGCCATCACGGAAATCGAGCTGCCGGACAGCATTCTGAAGATTATAACCCGGATACGCCTCGAACTGAAAGCCCTCTCAAAGGCTGAGAACACAGATCCCCTGGACTTCTATGTCTCGGACAGGCGGTGGAAAAAGACAGTGAGGATTCTGCGCACATCAGCATTTCTGAACAACCGCAGCAGCGTGGACCAGACCGACCTGCTCCTGCTGTTCCATATTCTCTGGAACAAGACAGAATGCATGGGACCGGTAGCAACAGCCGTGATAAAGAGCCTGTTCGCGGAAATACAGTCCGGGATGGAGGAGCTGACCCGCAAGACAGAGTACACGCCCGACGAGGAGAAGCAGCCACGGCAAACACAGGCCCCGTCAAAGGCCGAATCCACCTTCAAGGTCTACAACTATTTCTACGTCAAGCTGATGCCCTCCTTTCCCACTGCTCAACCATGCGACATATACTTCGTCCTGAACGACTACAACCAGCTCTCCCTCTCCAAGCCCTCAACCGGAATACGGTACCGCGACGACAGGATGGGAGGCGACATCGTCCGCACACTGAGCGCCCCAGTCTCCGGCCTGAAAGGACAAGCCGCCACCGTATCCCTCCAGCGCGGACAGGACAGCGTCCTGATTAACGGCAAAGAGTATTTCCTGGAAAAAAGCAGTTCCATAGGCAGCAGCATCAACTCCCTGATAAACAGACAGTACATCCCCGACATCTCGCACCTCCACTTAGAAGAGGAGGTACACAGCATACGCAAGAGCTTCGACAGCCTCAAAAGCCTGCTGATAGACAGCAACGGCAACATCTTCATCAGCGGCCAGGACATCAGGCCTGTCAAGAAATACGCACAGACTGTGGAACGCACCCTCAACGCCTTGGAAGTCAAGATAGAAAGTATGCAGACAAATGGAGTATAACCAGAACATCGGCAAACAGTTGGACAGCTACTCCGAGCTCTTCGACATCTACCTGGAGCGGGGCAGGATTCCTCAGGAATACGAGGAGGAACCGCTGTCCCGGTACATGCGCAGCCAGATAGAAGGCTTACGCGACAAGATAGAGAAAGACGAGGACCTCAGAGAGCTGCTCAGGGAGAACATTATCACCCTCTTCGGGAGAATTCTCCCCGGCGTACTTGAGATTCAGGCAGGCTATAAGCGGGAACTGAAGATGATGCAGCAGTTCTTCGGCGAAAGTTTAGAAGGACAGCGGCAGCAGTGGCCGCAGGTCAAAAGATGGCTCTCATACAATTTCCCCAAGGACATGCTCAATGCTGAAGGCTACGCCAATGCCCTCCGGAAGGAGGAGAAATCCAAAGAGCAGATATTCGAGGCATTGAGGTATAACTGGGAGAGATGCGCACTTCTGATGAAAGAGCGGAGGCTGGAGAGCCACATCCGCAACTGCCTGAGGGGACAGGCACTGGGCATAGGGAAGCAGGACTACAGGACCCGGAGGAAAATGCGCAGTATCATCTTCAAATACCCGGCTCTGGAGGACATCCTGCGCCAGATCGGCAGGGAGCATGAGAAGGACACTATAGAAAAAGACATTACAGCGATGCTCAATGTCCCCATACTCCTCCGCCATTCCTCCAGCCGTCAGGAAATAGACGGTGTCACCACGGGCAACAACTTAGCGTGCCTCCTTCCCACTGAATACGCCTTGATGGACGAGTCGGTATTCTACAGGAAATATGTGGACCGGCAGCTCCAGCAGTTTCACTCAAAACCGCCCACAGTCTCCAAGCAGAAGAGCGACAGGACTACCAAACCGGAGTCACGGCTCGAAATGGGGCCCATAATCCTCGCTATTGACACCAGCGGCTCGATGAGCGGCAAGCCCATCGAGATATGCAAGGCTCTGCTGACCCGTATCATCTACCTCGCCCGCAAACAGAAACGCAAATGTTTTCTCATAACCTTCTCCGTCCGGGCCAGGTACCTTGAAATCACCAGACCGGGCCAATATTCCAAGGTAGAGGACTTCTTCTCCGACCGCTTTACCGGAGGCACTGACGGGGAGGAGATGCTGTCCGCCACCCTGAAAGCGCTGGGGAAAGGAGCGTTCTCCATGGCGGACGTACTCATAATAAGCGACTTCCTGTTTCCACTTCCCAAGCCCGACACCTCCGTAAAGATTCGGAATGAGCAGGCCAAAGGCACACGGTTCTACGGCCTCTGCATCGGCAGGCACATCGGCCCCTACAGCAAAGTATTGGATAAATTCTGGACGATATGAGATATCTCATGCTGTTTTATTCAGCAGCAACATGACCTTGACATTTTCATTCCCGCTACTTGTCACTGCTGTGCCGAACATGACATTCTCATACCCCAACCGCTTATGCACCGCCTTACGGAATGCCTCCACTTCCAAGTCTTCCAACGGATAACGGGAAGGATAAAGGACAAATACAACCGCATTGTCATATCTGGCTAAATCCAGCTGCCGGTATTTGGTCATGGACTCAAGGATGTAATCCAAGCGCCCGTTTGTTCCGCAGCCGACTAAGTAATAGTCATACCGCATACCATAGTCAACGCCCAACAGAAACTCCACATCACTGCGCGTGAAGGTGCTGCCAGGAAAACCGTAAAAGGTAATCTCCCACAGGCAGTGCATGGCAAGTTCCTCCATGCTGACCGACAGGCCGTCCAGAAAGACAAGCTCCTTAGCCAGCTCTTTCTCCCAGACATCATCGTCCAAGGAACTTACACGTGTGCTCTTTGTCCCGTCCTCCCTTATTGATTGAAGGTTCATCCGACATTTCGAGTGTCGAGCGCTGAACAACCACGAGTGCTGCCTGTTTTTACCATTACCACTAACTACTTTATTATTAGACCAATGAGTAAAATGTGCGATTACAGACACAATCTCAGCACTTAGGCACATAGAGTCAAGTCTGAGCATACGGAGTCTGTTTCTCTTATTTATATGCAATTACATTATTTTCAACACATTAGATAAAATATATCTTTACAGACACTGCTGGGATAAATAGAGTCTGTAATTGAATTTTTGAAGTAACAAACTGGTAATCATGACAATACAGACTTTATCCGAAAACAGACTGAAAAAGCTGATACCATGGGACAGAAAATAGACAGATACTGTTTCGCGGTGAGAGATGCCGAAAATGGGGTTTTGAGAATACCCGTAGGCTTTTCGCAATGTTTCTTCCAATGTTTCCACAACACCGGAACCAGAGTCTGTTATTTACATTTACACTCAATCGCATGATTATCAATGCAATATAGAAAAGTATCGATTACAGACAAACCAAACATGTGCAGAGTCTGTTTTTCATTTTTACGTATAACCACATGACCATTAGATTGTTAAGAAATATTCATACTTACAGACACTCATTGATGTGAATACTGTCGAACCCATGCTAACGACGGACAAGACTAACGATAAAAGATAAAATTGATGTTGTCACGGTCGCCTTCCCGCGATAATCCCTGTCCGGCTCCATGCCCCGGAGAATATCGTATGCCTCACGGAAGGCGTAGATGTTATCCAAATGTCTATTGTCCCACTTTTCCAAATACGGGAGAAGGCTGTCGAAGTCAACCTTCATAACAAGTTCCTTAAGCGTCATTCTGTTCCGTTTACGATTTGACAATACTGATTCAATGCGATGTCCTGTTCTGGGCGGAGGGGAATGGCTAGATTATGGTCGAGCAAGAACTTGTTGCCGGAGTTCATGTCGTTCCAAGTGCCGTATTCCACCGCGTAAATATCGTTTTCCCAGCCGAAGATGTCTCCGTCATATTCCTGCGCGAAACGGACGGCATACATCGTTCCGCTGACAATAGGGCACTGCACCACGATGACCGACCGGGTCAGAGCCACTTGCATACGGCAGCGGGCGACCAGTCTCGTGGGATTGGCCTTCACCCCGAAGGAATGCTCTGAGACTATGGCTCCACCTTTCGCCACAATCTCCTCCTGCAATGGCTTATTTACCTTAGGATGAGTGATGTCCAGTCCCGAGGCAACGACGGCGACAGTCTGCCCCTCCGCATCGAGACAGCCCCGATGGGCAGCCGTATCGCACCCCAATGCCAGTCCGCTGATGACCACATGCCCCTGCCCTCCGGCCTGCCCGGCAAAGCGGTATGCGACATCCAATCCTTCTGCATCGGCACCACGGGCACCGATAACCGCCACAGTGTCATCCCGGTTAAGCAACCCCAAGTCGCCTGACACATGAATGAGCGCAGGGGCGTCATTGCACAGGTTATTAAAATGCCAGGGATAATTATCAGCATAATACGGGACTGTGATGACCCCAGCTTTGGCCTGCCTGTCCAGTATCCGCCTGGCTTTGTCCATTTCACGCTGAGCCTTTGCCGCCGTCTCTTTCAATTGCCCGTTCCCCTCAATGCCCATCCCCACTATCTGTCGGGAAGAATATCCCGACAGCTGCAGGCACAGCAATTCCTCGACTGACGGGCAGGAAGCCTTCCATTCAACTTTTTCCTCAAAACCGGTCATAAATTGTTTTTCTGCAAAGGAAATCCGGACTTGCGCCAAATCACGGCATAAGTAGATTATTTTATGCGTTAGCTAAAGATATTGGTCGCATAATGCGTCAGCAACCATGTATTGCATAAAATAATACATATTTTGTGCAATACACATTGTTTTTTGAATAAAAAGTGGTAATATTGTATCCGAATAACGGTATGAATGACCTTCCCTCCATGAACCATACCTTTTCTATTATTTGTCACGCTACAACAATCAGCTTAAGCTGATGAAAAAAGTTCCAAGGAAAGTGTATGTCGTTGACAACGGTTTTGTGGCATCGAAGGCATTTTCCTTGAGTGACAATCTGGGACGACTGCTTGAAAATCAAGTTTTCATAGAACTTATAAGCCGGGGCTACGATGTTGAGAAGACCATGTTCTATTATCGTTCACGGAATGACAAGGAGGTTGATTTTTTCCTTCGTGAAGGCACCCGCATATTGAGGCTTGTTCAGGTATGTTATGATATGAGCAGTCCTAAAACGGAGAAACGGGAGGTGGACAGTATTGTTGAATGTGCCGGAGAATTAAAGTGTGATAATCTTGTTATTGTAACTTATAACGATAAGCGCACAATTGAGAAAGATGGTTATAGGGTGAACGTAGTGCCAATTACAGAATTTTAAATAACAAACACTTTTACAGAAGTGTATTTTAGGCAAAATTTCACTTTTACAAAAGTGTTTTGCTACGTTACTGGCTGGACAAAACCATCCGCCGCGGCTACAGATTTTTAAGCAGCACAAAGTGCCACGTCATGCAGGGACGGAAACTGAGTGCTGCTTTCCGGTTCACAAGTTTGTGGACCACAAGTTTGTGAACCGAGTGATTTTTTACTACTTTTGCGACAAAACACGCATGTTATGGACAAGACATTCATCTTCGGAGTATCTGTTGAAGGCGAGAATTTCACCGACAGGACGCAGGAAACAGAAAGAATCAGACTGAATTTCGAGAACGGCGTCAATACTGTCCTCATCTCCCCACGACGCATAGGCAAGACATCATTGGTAAAAAAGGTATGCTCCAGCATAACTGCATCCGGAATCAAAACCATCTACATGGACATCTATGACTGCAGGGACGAATACGATTTCTACACCCGCTTCGCCACGACCGTCATCCGGGAAACATCGTCCAGAATAGAACAAGCCCTTGAATCCGCAAAAGAATTCCTCGGCAGACTTGCACCGGCAGTATCCATATCGCCCGACCCCTCACACGAGTTCTCAATATCTTTGGGCATAAAACCCAAGGACATAGACCTCGAAACCATACTTTCCCTTCCTGAGAAAATCGCAAAAAAGAAAGGTTTCCATATAGTAATCTGTATAGATGAATTCCAGCAAATAGGAGAATTCCCGGACTCAATCATTGTTCAGAAACGTCTCAGGGGCGTATGGCAACACCAGCAATACACCTCCTACTGTCTTTTTGGAAGCAAAAAGCACATGATGGAGAACATCTTCCAAAACAGAAGGATGCCGTTCTATATGTTCGGTGACACCTTTTACCTGAAGCCTATTACGACACAAGACTGGATACCGTTCATACAATCCAGATTTGCGTCAAAAGGGAAAAACATATCCGCTGAGCTGGCCGGAGAAATCTGCAAGACTGTAGAGAACCATTCCTCGTATGTCCAACAGCTCGCATGGAATGTCCTGCTGCAGACAAAAGACTCAGCGACACCGCAGAATATTAGAGACGCCGTCCTGGAACTGATAAATCAATGTTCACCGCTGTTCACGCATCAGACCGAATCCCTTACCTCCTACCAGATGAATTTTCTCAAAGCCGTATGCTCAGGCGTTCACTCCGGCTTTGGAAACAAAGACGTGACAGACCGATTCGGTCTCGGTTCCAAATCAAACATCACAAGGCTCCAGAAAAGCCTGACAGACAAAGAGCTCATAGACAAAGTAGACGGCCGCACGGTCATAGCGGACCCGGTCCTGCGACTATGGCTGAGTGCTTTGTTCAGACAGTAAATCATTGATATATCTCCTCGAATACATCCGCCGTCCTCACCGTCCCTCCCCCATCCGCACGAGAACCGGCTCATTCAACTGACCTCCGTCCTGCATGAGAGCCGCATTGACATAAACTGTTCCGTCCCTCTCCGTCATGCCGTACCCCGCATGGACATGGCCGAAGAGGCAATAAGACGGACGGATATCATGTATCCGCAGCGCTAATATCTCACTGCCGTAATGATAAACCCTGCCGGACTCACCGGCCTCGTCCAGCACCCCGAACGGAGGCTGATGCGAGACAAGCACGTCCACGCCGGACGGGATGGCCTGAACATAAATAGTTTTTCGCAAAGAAAATCCGAACTTGCGCCAAATCACGGTCACATACTGACGTCACTGCTGCGGATTTGTGAGAAAATTTTTGCAAATATAGCATTTTTGCTATATTTGCAGTGTCTTTAACAAACGGTCTTTCATATCATGAAGTACAATCAGTTATTCGCGGAACTTACCGCAGCCGGTTGTAGCGTTCTCAGACACGGCACCAACCACGATATGTGGTTCAGCCCCCTTACGGGAAACAGATTCCCGTTGCCGAGACACGGCGGACAGGAAGTCCCGAAAGGTATGGAGCGCAATGCAAGAAAGGTTCTTCTGGGGGAGTAATCCCCCGGCCTTTCTTTTCTCATGAGTGAAAGTCCGAATCTGTTGAGACGAACGGGACGGCATAGTGCCGTCCCTGATTTTAGAACAATATTATTTGTGACATGAAAGTGACAGCAATCATGGAGAAGGCCAAGGACGGGAACTTCTCATGCTACGTGGAAGACGATCTTCCGGGATTCGGGCTGGCGGGCTACGGAAGCACAGCCGCCGAGGCCAAGGCCGACATGCTGGCCGCCTACGCCGAGATACGGGAGGACATGGCCGCCGAGGGTAAGGAAGTTCCGGAACTGGAGTTCGTCTACAAGTACGACATGCAGTCGTTCTTCGACTGCTTCCCGTTCCTGAACGTATCCAAGGTGGCCGAGCTGGCCGGCATCAACCCCTCGCTGATGAGGCAGTACACCTCGGGGGTGGCCAATGCCGGACAAAAGCAGTACGACAGGATAAGTGCTGCCGTCAGAAAGATTGCGGGAGAACTTTCAGAAGCCACATTTTAGAGATAATGTACCGCCGTGAGGCGGGAGCGTTTGTTAAGACAACCGCCCCGGACCGTTTCTGGCCCGGGGCATTTTTTCAGTGCACGGCGATTCACAAGGTTGTGGCCCACAAGTTTGTGAACCGCCGATTATAAAGTTATAAAGTTGAGAGCAGTTCGTACAAGGACTCAATGCTGGAGATGAGCACCTGACGGGGTTTGCTGCCCTCGGAAGGACCGACTATGCCGGCGTCCTCCAACTGGTCCATGATGCGGCCGGCACGGTTGTACCCAAGACTAAGCTTTCTCTGGATTAGGGATGTGGAGCCTCGTTGCTCGCGGACTATCAGTCTGGCCGCCTCATTGAACAGGTCGTCTCTGGCACCGCCGGAAAGCTTCTTCACCGGGCCGTCCTCACCTTCCTCCAAGTCACACTCAGGCAGCTGATATGCACCGCCGAAACCGGCCTGGGTCGATATGAAATTGACCACTTTCTCCACCTCGGGCGTATCGATGAAGGCGCACTGCACCCGCACGGGCTCGCTGCTGCCGATGGAGATGAGCATGTCGCCGCGGCCCACCAGCTGATTGGCGCCGGTCTGGTCCAGAATGGTCTTCGAGTCAACAGTGGACATCACGCGGAATGCGATACGGGCAGGAAAGTTGGCCTTGATGGTTCCGGTAATGACGTTGACCGTAGGACGCTGGGTGGCTATTACCAAATGGATACCGATGGCTCTTGCCAGCTGCGCCAGACGGGCTACGGGCTCCTCAACCTCACGGCCCGAGGTCATAAGCAGATCAGCGAACTCGTCGATTATCACCACGATATAGGGCATGAACTCGTACCCCTTGTAGGGATTCAGCTTACGGGACAGGAACTTCTCGTTGTACTCCTTTATAGTACGGACGGATGCCGCCTTCAGCAGGTCATACCGGTGGTCCATCAACTTGCACAGTGAGCGGAGGGTGTAGACCACCTGCTTGGTCTCTGTAATAATGGCATCCTCTGCGTCCGGCAGCTTGGCCAGATAGTGCTTCTCCAACGGTGAATACAACGACAGTTCCACCCTTTTGGGGTCCACCAACACGAATTTCAGTTCCGCCGGATGCTTGCGGTAAAGCAAGGATGTGATGATGGCGTTAAGGCCCACGGACTTGCCCTGTCCGGTCGCTCCGGCCACCAGCAGGTGCGGCATCTTCGCAAGGTCAAAAGATATCACCTCGTCAGAGAAGGTCCGCCCTATCACCACCGGCAAGTCGTATTCCGCGGCACTGAACTTGGAATCTACAAGAATCGAACGCATCGGCACTATGCTTGGCGTCTCATTAGGAATCTCTATTCCTATAGCATTCGCATACTGCAGGTCAACAACCCTAGCCCCACTGACTGCCATGGAAAAGGCAATATCGTACTGTAACTTCATGATTCGGGCCACACGCACTCCAGGAGCAGGCACTACTTCATATACCGTCACTGCAGGCCCCACCCGGGCCGATATTGCGGACACACCTATCTTATAACCCCTTAGGACCGAAACGATTCGACGGGTGTTCCTTTCCAGTTCCTCCCTCGACACCTCATAGACTTGCTCCGAATAATCCTTCAACAGAGAAAGATCCGGCATCCGGTAATCGGGCATACTCAGCTTAGGGTCATATCTGATCTTCCACTGCTCATCCGACAGAGCCGCAGAAAAATCCTCAGGGTCTTCGCCCCTCACTTCCACGATATTATTTTCTTCTGATTTCATATCAACCTCCTTAATTTATTTTACCATTTGACCACAAAATTAAACCGCACTTATGCCAAATTAAGGCCCATGGCGCGAAAATGACTACATGCCGAATCTATCCGCACGAGGAGCGCTTCATTCAACTGACCGCCGTCCTGCATGAGGGCCGCATTGACATATACTGTTCCGTCCTTCTCCGTCATGCCGTACCCTGCATGGACATGGCCGAACAGGCAATAAGACGGACGGATATCATGTATCCGCCGCGCTAATATCTCACTGCCGTAATGATAAACCCTGCCGGACTCACCGGCCTCGTCCAGCACCCCGAACGGAGGCTGATGCGAGATAAGCACGTCCACGCCGGACGGGATGGCCTGAACACTGCGACTTTCAAGCCCCTCGATAAAAAACGGCAGACCATGGAAATGCACACCGTCAAGCGTTACGCCATTGCCGGACAGGAAATAGCAGTTCCCGTCCAGCCCCTCAACACCACCGCCGTAAAGACACACGTCATGATTGCCCACCGTAAACAGCTTGTACCGATAGGGCTGATCGCAGAACCAGTTGAGAAAATCCAACGCCTCCGCCTCTGTCCCGTACTCAGTAAAGTCTCCGCAATGCACCAGGACATCGGCCTGAGGCAGATTTCTGAGACTGCGGTGCCGGTTGTGCGTGTCCGACAGACATAGAATCGTCCTTATCATAATATCTCACTGCAATACTGTCCCGAAACTTCCATTTTTAAGCAAACGGTCATACAGCACGATACTGCCCGCCGCCGACACATTCAGTGAATACTCCCCGGGAATCTGCACCACATCAGTACAATGCTCCAACGCCTCGGCGGACAGTCCCTTGTCCTCCGCACCGAGCAGATACACAGCCCTTTGCGGATGGTTGTACGATGTAAGCGGCACACTACGCGAATCCAGTTCCACACCTACCAATTCAGCATCTTTGGGCATAGCCTTGTAGAAATGCCCGAAACTCTCGTATTCGAACAGCGGTATATGCCTCCAGCTCTTGAGAGTATCCGTAGCCACTTTTGTATAACGCCGCCCTATAACGAAAATGAAGTCCGCTCCCATAATATGGGCGGAACGCCACAGCGTACCCACGTTCTTAGCCGTCACCGGATACTCTATACCTATACCGAAAAAGCCCCTGCCGCGCTGAGGGACAACTACATTGGGATAATTCTTCCTGCACTTGCCGTGCAATACTTCCTGCTCTTTAGCTTCCATAACTATTCTGCATTTGTTCCGGGGACAAAACTAAGTGCAGGTTAAGCCAAAAAGTAGCATAAGTGCAAAATGCCTGAAAATATTGGGAATAATTTAAGTTCTGGCTGTAAACCCAGTCGGCGAATATGTAACCTGATCTGATCATGATAAGCGAACCACTGACAAGAACACCTGATCGGATAATAAAACGTATGCATTCCATCATCGGTAGCATCTATCCGGTAATCAAAATCATCAACAAACAAGTCCATACTGCCATTCCCGACTATCATCAGCTCTCCTGCATGTGTCAGCACCCACGACAACTCAGTGTCTTCCTGAGCAAAATGCCCTGACGCCATAACCCCAAGGTCTTCCAGTTTTTGTATAATGTTCATCGGACCATTAAAAATCATACAATTTTTTTCTGACTTCACCGCCATTACGCTCCAATATCTGAAGCAGATATTTCTCGGAGCGCTCATCCAATTCAACATCTTCCATAACAACCGATTGCAAGACAGAACGGTTATGCAGTCCGAGCCTCTTTATCGCGGAAAAACAGATATTCAATTCGCGCAAGGCAAGGTTTCGCGACAGATTCAATTCGGTCAAGTCTTTACACCAATTGCACGTCAGTTTCTCCAACTCCGGATTGGCGGAAAGATCCAATGTCCCGAACGTTCCATTTTGACAGTCCAACTCTCTTAACAATGGATTACATGACACATCCAGAGCCTCGGCTCTATTATTCCTAAAATATCTCAAAGAGGGACAACGCGAGACATCAATCTTACTCCACGAACATGTAGACCAACATTGTCCCCCGGCATCAATTCCAATAATTTCGCCACTGTCCTCCGCAAAGATATGTACACAGCGACATGGAGAACCGCCATGACTGACAAACTGCCAATCCCCCGTGCCGGTATAGTGCTCCACGAGATCACCCCATTCCACAGTCCAGCCACATCCGGGCGTAACATATACATCCAAAGAAGGACCGAATCCGTCATAATCTAAATACACCTCATTATTCATAATATACATTGTTTGAATTTCTAAAAAATCCCCGTTCCCACCCTCGTATCATTACAGTCAGTATTCGGTAATAAGTCTTGATTGTCTCGCAGGACTGCATTATAATCCATGCCACCGTCTCCGGTAATGCTGGAATTGCCTCGTGATAAGCGACGCTTTCGGTTCCCCGCCGGCAGCTGCTCCGCTTCCTGTATTTTTTCCACACACGGACTGCCGGCTGTCTCCAACCGTCCTCCGCTGCAGAAGCACACTCGCCCTGAAATGATACTACCCTTTTGTAATGCCTGTCAATTGTCAGTCACACGGTTCAAGCTCGAACATCCAGTTGGCTTCCTGAATCCGAAGGTCCACCCTTCGCAATTCGGCTGACAGCCGGTCCACCTTCTTCCGCAGTTCCGCCGTATCTATCGTCCTGACATACTTTATCTCATTACGGCTGTATCTGCTCTCCTGTGCCGAAGCTACTTTCAGCACATTGCGCAAAATGCCTACTTCCCTCGTCAGGACATCCTTCCTTGCAATCAGCTTGGTAATCGGCACTCCGTCAATGACTGCGTGAAGATTGGTCCGGTTGACTCTGTAGATAACATCCTCCAACTGCACTGACGCGTTCTTAAGTTCCGACAACAGATCCTCCGCAGCCTCGTCCGGCTCGTCGCCCTCCTGTATTTTCACAATAGATTTGAGCCGGTCCTCCAGCTGGTCAATCTTGTTCTGTAGGTCTTTTCTGACCGATAATGCCTCTGCTAATTTCATATTGGCCTCCTTTGTTTTTATCATTTGACTGCAAAATTACTCCGCACTTATGCCAGATTAAAGCTCATGTGGAAAATATCCGGTTTTTTTCTGCTTCAACAAACATTTTAGGAACCAGTCTTCCCTTCTGCCGATTATGCCGGAATCGTCATAAAGAACATACTCCAAGACTGTCGGATCAGGCAGCTTGATTTCGGACAAGGCCGTACAGCCACTGCAATCCAAATAACGGAGTTTCCGACACACGGACAAATCTAACGACTTCAGATTATAACACCCATTAACATCGAGTTCCTCCAATTCCGTATTTCTTTCCAAATACAGGTGCTCAATATCCATCGTCTGACACGTCAACGCTTTCAAATTCGGACAACCGGACACATCTAAGAATTTCATATTGCGACCAGAACCACGAATATAAAGTTCTTCCAACTCCACATTTGATCCAATATCCAAAATGTCGAACAAAGGCAGCTCACAGCGCAACACTTTCAAATGTCGGTTATAGCTCAAGTCCAAGGCAGGACCTTCTTCAAGCCGCAACTCACGTAAAGAAAGACAACGGCTCGTATCCAAATGAGACACATAGCGTTCATAAACATCAGTGTATGTCAGGTCCAGCCCGAGAATCTCACAGCCGGCATCCGCATAAATCGCCACACGGTACTCACGTACGTTTTCATTTTCATGATAATCATAAGAAAAATATCTCCACTCCCCCTCACCTTGGCATATATACTTTGTGCCATCGCCCCAATCTATCATGAAGCAGTGTTCGGGAGCTGCCAAAATCCCGACACAGAAAGAGTTCCATTTGCCACAAAGGCAAATATCAAAAACGACATCTGCATCCTTATTCCTGCTCCAAGTTTCCAAGTCAGCTAAATCCATGTTGTTGCTACATCTGGTTTTGCGCAAAAGTAAAACTGACTTATGCCAGATTAAGGCTCAAGATATAAAAAATCCGCATGCCTTAAAAACATGCGGATCGCTCTATTTACTTATATCTTAGTCCATCTACATGGTCTCATCAGTTACTCCTAATTAGGAAA
>DVHR01000078.1 GCA_018711925.1 Candidatus Coprenecus pullicola | reverse complement strand
AATATGACGTGAATAATTTGTCTATTCGCGTCATTAATTCTATTTTTGCGAATAAACCGAATGGACATGAGACCAATATACATCTGGCAATATCCTGAATGGCCGTCCTTTACATGGAATGATTCCAGGCTCATAGCCCTGCTCTCAGAGGTACGCAACCTCGAAGGAAAGATACAGGGTATGATGGACGGACTGGGATTTAATGTACAAAGCATGACTGCACTCAATGTAATGACCGAGGATGTGCTGCGCTCAAACGAAATTGAGGGCGTGATATTGAATTCTGACAAAGTGCGGTCGTCCATTGCAAGGCATTTGGGTATTGACACCGCAGGTCTTCCACAACCAGATCACTATACCGAGGGTGTTGTGCAGATCATGATGGATGCTGTGACAAACTGCAACAAACCACTCACCCCGGAACGCCTGTTCAACTGGCACGCCGCATTGTTCCCTACCGGACGAAGCGGTATGTATCCGATTACAGTCGGGGCATACCGGACAGGCGGTGAGCCGATGCAGATAGTTTCCGGAGCGATGGGTAAGGAAAAAGTACATTACGAAGCACCGCCGTCAGATGTTGTCCCTGATATGATGACTGATTTTTTAACGTGGATAAATTCTGACAACACCGTAATCGACCCTGTACTGAAAGCGGCAGTAGCACACTTGTGGTTTGTTGCCATCCACCCATTTGATGACGGAAACGGGCGTTTGACGCGGACTATAACCGATATGCAGCTGGCCAAGGCAGATGGGTTCCCTTTGCGTTTTTACAGTGTGTCGGCAGAGATACTGCGTGAAAAAAAGGCCTATTACGAGATTTTGGAGCATACTACGAGCAACTCTACGGATATTACAGAGTGGCTTGAATGGTTCTTGAATACGATGAAAAGCTCCATTCTCAGGGCAAAGGAAACTGTAAAGAGAGTTGTATGCAAATCCTCTTTCTGGCAACGGCACCGTGAGATACCGATGAACGAGAGACAGGTGAGAGTGGTCAATATGCTCTGGGACGGCTTTACAGGCAAGCTCACATCCTCCAAATGGGCAAAAATAACCAAGACTTCACAAGCCACTGCCCTCAGGGACATAACTGACCTTATAGAGAAAGGCATACTGACAGCGGCAGCCGACGGAGGACGCAGTTCCAACTATTTGCTGAAAGACGATGCCGACCAATATGGCGGCAAAGAATGTTGAAATACGGAACAACACAAAGGGCACTCCCAGAATCAGAGTTTGTCCAACTCCTGCATCATGCGCGAGCGTCTTATGTATTTCTGCCGGAACAAAGCGACCAGCCCGGACACCGCCTCCGCTCCCCCGTTCAATCTGCGCATCTGCCTAAGCACCTGCACAACATAAGGATATGCCTTGACATTGACATTCTTCTCAGCATAATCCTTTATCAAAGGAACGAACATTTCCAACAGCTGCTTAGAATACATATCCTTCAATACCTCCGAATACCGCATCAATGCTTCCAAACGGCTGTCAGGTCTCAAGTTGGCAATCAGATTCAGAAGACGGTCATATTCCTTTTCCTCCTTGAATATCTCCGCCTGAGAACAGTGAGCATAACTGGAGTAATCGCAAAGCTTAGTATGGTCAATCAGCCTGTCCAAATACTCAGGCCACTCATCAGCACTCACCAACTTCTTAAGCCTACGGTATTTCTCCATCTTAAGAGAGTTTATAAACAACTTAAGGGTAGTGTCCATGACACCGCCCGCATCTCCCTGTCTCTCATAAATCTCACGCTTCATCTCCAACCACTTGTCCTCCGTTCCCCGATGTCTCATCTTTTGCGCCAGAGCGATACCCTTGTCCAGCATCGCATAGGCCTTGCGGTACTCTCCCGACGCAACACACCTGTCCACCTCATCCTTGCGTATCTCCGGAAGATAAAGATAATGACGCACTGTGTCTTCCGCATCTTTCACCCTGCCCAAACCGGTAAGGAGCGTCACTCTCCGGCGCACCCAGTCCGCAAGACGATACTCAGATTCTGTGCTCAGATGAGCATCTATCATTTTCAGTACATCCTCCTTAGACAGCACCCTCTCACTGACATCAGCTACCAATGCGTCCATATCGAACATATCATAATCCGTATAAACCTCCTTCTTCGACATCCGGTCCAGCTCCTCCGCTATAAACCGTTTGAGACCGTCCCCGGTCCTGCCGTCATCAATTATTTTATGTATCAGAGCGCCTGCCTCATCACACACATCGGGGTCTACTGAATTGCTGTCAGTATAGTCATAGTACTCATATTCATCCGCAAAGGACTCCAAAGTCTGAAGCGCTATAGCCGCGGCGGCATCCATCCGACCGGCCTCCAACAGCAGCTGCCCCTTTTTCAAAATACCGTAGATATTCGCACAACAGATATACTTTCTCACCTCCAGGCGATAGGTATCAGGATTTCCGGACAATTGCTTCTTCACGACAGCTCCGAGCAGTTCCTCCCTAAAAGTGGCATCTTTCTGTGCATATCTGCCGACAAAGTCCCGCAACTGCTTGTCTGTCAACAAAGATACTTTGTCAGACAAATCCGCGGCGCCGTCAAAAGGCCCGACTGTCCTTTCTTCAGGCACTACAGACTCAACATTGGATTCAACTTCCTCATATTCAGAGAAAGCCGACCTCTCATTGCGCAGTTTAAGCAGTACCGCCACCACATGCTTGCATATATAGCCGTCATACGGACAGTCACAGTCCCATGAGACAATCTCCCCGTCCTTAACACAAACCTCCGTCTCATAATCCATTGTTCCGGCGACCACCGCACACCATATACCGGGAGCCGTCTCATCCAACTCCTCCACAAGACCATCCTCATAATAGTCCTCACCCCTCTGGAAAATCACCGGGGATATCTCATTTTCAAAATCATCAAGTCTCATCTCTATGTTTCAATAAAAATACAAGTCGCCTTCTGCGCGTTCCCATCTGCGGGCCTTGAGGTCTCCAGGACGGATAAGGAAATAATACATGCCGCAGTCGTAGAAGCGCAGGCCCCAGCGGTCATCCTCGTCTATCTGCAGCAGGGCCAGGCAGCTTGGGTGAGCCTGGCGGATCTCGTCCTGGAACGGTTCTCCAAGCAGGATATGTCCGTCACCTCGCGGAGAGCCTGCAGGATTGAAAATCATCTCCTCTGCCGGACGGAAAACGCTCTCGTCCGTCCCCTCCCAACACAGTTCATACGGCACCAGCCCGTCCTCCCGCTCAGTATAGATCACCGCAGGAGAATCATGATAGTCCAGAGGAGAACTGTCTTCTCCGAGAAAATAGTCTATCGGTGCGAAGAAATAAAGCATCCCGCTGTGCGGCAGCAGCCCGTCCGAATCCAACCCTGCGATATCCTTGCAGCGTATCTGGCAGACAAATGTCAACGGCTCCGGGTACGTGCCGCCGTCCACGTCCTCCACATCTATGCAGGGATACGCCATCCCCTCCGGCATATCCGGCGCACCCCACCAGTGACTCCGCCCGGTGAGATCCCGGTCCGTCAATCTTGTTTCAATCCGTATTGCCATAAACACATAATTAGTTTGGCAAAACTACGAAATTTATGCTGTTTTTTGAGTATCTTGCGGCATGAAAACAATCAGACTCATCTACCCGCAATGGCAGGGCGGGGATATAGCGCGATGGATACCGGAAATAGAGGACCGCGCGAGGTCGGCCAGGGGATACTGCTTAGGAGCACAGCTGCTCAATTTCTTAGTTCCGGCAGGCAATAATCAGGAGACCTACACAGTACCCGTAAGCTTGGACCCGTGTGAGCGGACAGTGACGGACGGGGTAATGGACCGTGACATCATCGCGGCCCAGACGGCTGCTGCTCTGGACATATTGAAAGTGGCGGCCCCGGACCGCATCGTCACATTGGGCGGGGAGTGCTCGGCAAGCGTGGTTCCCTTCACATATCTGGCGGACAGGTACGGGGACGACGTGGCGGTGATATGGATTGACGCGCATCCGGACATCACCCTCCCCGGAGACGTGTACGCCGGATATCACGCCATGGCCGTAACCGCATGCATGGGCCTCGGGGACAGCAGGATAGTAAAGCAGTTGCCGGCACGTATAGAACCGTCTATGGGATTGATCTCTATGGACTTGTCAAAATCAGTCTCGGCACCCCCGAAATCCCCTAAGTTATACTTGGCGATTCCTCTGAGAAAATAAGCCTGATGAAGTGACGGATCAAGTCTGACAAGCACATTGAAGTTATTGATTGCCTGAAGATACTGTCCTTCATTCAAGGCCATCTGGCCGCGTATGAAGAACTGGTCTATATCATACTGGGCCCTGGCACAGAAAGCCGCGGCCAGCATCGTCAGCACTGATATAAGCCTTGCAAGTCTCATCTTATCTTACGGTTCTCAACAAAAATCGCGCTAAATGCGCAAATATAGTCATATTATCGTTTCAGATATCAGAACACATATCCCACTCCTATCCTGAAATGATGCCATGGCCAGTCCCTCAGCCCGTACTCATAAGCCAGCAGTGGCCTGAAATGACTTCCGGCCTTGAACGACAGATCCGTTTTTATCACCATGGGACGGTCACCATTGCCTATCCAGCCGGAATACCCCTGCCATGCACACGACAGATCGAACAGTCTTGTTGAAACAGCTGCACTCACGCCATACATATAGGCATCGTTCTGGGAATGGGCCGAGACCTGCCAGCACAGGAATCCTCCGCCGGCCGAAACGGCAATACTGCGGAAGAACCCGTTTCCTATGGCAAATGACTTGGATAACGAAGCATCAAAAAAATATCCCGGAGCATCGAAATACCTGGCGTATTCCTCCCCGTCTCCCGATGCCGTGATAATAGCGGCCCTGACAACCACCGCAGGCAGCACACGTCTCTCCTTCAACAGAAGAAAGTCCACAGACACATACACATTTCCCGCCTGACAGCCGCTTGTCCTTCCGTCCAGCGGCCTGAAATGGGCCAAAGCATCAGGAGAATAGCGGTAGAATTCCACCACGGGCATCCACAGCGACAGATTGACTCTCTCTGAAAAAAGAGGGATACGGGCCTCGGCAAAGACTGTTTCCGTCATATCTCCGTAGAATCCGGTAAAATGGTCATAATCAAGTTCCACATAGAGCCGTTCAGACACATAAGGCATATCCGGCACAGGTAGGGCACCTGGTCCGAAATACAGCGGGGACACCCTGTTACCGTCCTGTGCCGCAGAAACTCCAGCCGCCATGCACAGCACAGAAGCGACGGATACCGCAAAAACTGCATAACGATTGACAAAACAGCTCATACTCTTTATATCAGGACTCAAAGGAGTCTCAAAGGTAAGTAAAGTTTTTGCTATTTTGTATTTTTCCATAAATTGCCGCGTCATATTGAATACGTTATGGAAGATACAGTAAGAACAAGGTTCGCACCCAGTCCTACAGGGTACATGCATATAGGCAACCTGCGCACGGCGCTCTTCGCCTACCTTTTTGCAAAATCAATGAACGGCAAATTCATCCTCCGCATTGAGGACACCGATCAAGAACGCTATGTGGAAGGTGCTACAGATGTAATATACAGTACACTAAGGACAGCCGGCCTGATCCACGACGAAGGACCGGACATCGGAGGACCCTACGGTCCGTACACACAGAGCGAGAGAAAAGGCATGTACAGACAGTATGCCGAAGAGCTCGTCGCAAAAGGAGAGGCATATTACTGCTTCTGCCAGAAAGATGACAAGGACACTGAGTCATCTGTCGAAGGATATGACCGTCACTGCCGCAACCTAAGCAAGGAAGAGGTGCAGGCTGCCTTGGATGCGGGCAAGCCATATGTCATCCGCCAGCGCATCCCACTGGACGGCACGACATCCTGGAACGACATGGTGTACGGAGAGATAACAGTCGAGAACTCGACCCTTGACGATCAGGTGCTGCTCAAGAGCGACGGCATGCCCACCTACAACTTCGCCAACGTAGTGGACGACCACCTCATGCACATCACCCACATTATCAGGGGATCGGAATACCTGTCGTCCAATCCGAAATACCTGCTGCTGTACAAGGCATTCGGCTGGGAGGCCCCCGAATATATCCATCTGCCCCTGATCAACGGCAAGAACCCGGACGGAACCATAAGCAAACTCTCAAAGAGACACGGAGCCGTCAGTTTCCAGGCACTCCTCGAGCAGGGATACATACCGGAAGGCATCATCAACTACATAGCCATGCTTGGATGGTCCCCGAAATCCGAACAGGAAATATTCACTATGGACGAGCTTATCGCCCAATTCTCGGTAAGCGGAATACACAAAAGTCCCGCCGTATTCGACTACCAGAAGCTGGATTGGGTCAACGGCAAGCATATCAGCATGATGGACCCGGCAGTATTCCGCACGCTGGCCCTGCCTTTCTCCGGTATGGAAGGCACTGCGCTCGAATCCAAATGGGAAAAGACCGCGTCATTGCTGCAGTCCAGAATAGGAAAGATGTCCGAGATACCGGAAAAGACCGCTTTCCTGCACGAACTGCCCGACTACAGCACGGAACTGTTCATAAACAAGAAGAACAAGTCCACTCTCGAGACATCAGCTGCGATATTGAAAAAGGCAGCCAATACCCTTTCTACAGTTGATGACTGGTCTGAAGAAGTCCTTCTGGATACCGCCACAGGCATGGCTTCCGAAGCCGGCCTCAAGATAGGGCCGTTCACATGGCCCATAAGGATCGCCCTGTCAGGACTGCTTGTAACCCCGGGAGGAGCAATCGACCTGCTTTACATTCTTGGAAAGGAAGAGTCCCTAAGAAGAATAACCAAAGCCATTGAAAAAATTTGAAACTTTCTGTCTCATTCGTTGTCCGTACAGAAAATTTCAGTAATTTTGAGAAAACTATACCACATAATTCAACAACATCAAACCTTATACAGTATGAAAAAGATTCTATTCATGACAGCCGCAGCACTGATACTTTCAACGGGCTGCGACAACAACGACGGGCCGACCTACAATCCGGACCCTCCTGAAATCAAGACTGCCGCCACTCTTTCCGTTCCCGAGCAAGGAGGCCAGGTAGAAATAGCATACGAGATCCTGAACCCGACATCGGACGGCGAGCTGACTGCCACTTCGCCCGATGAATGGATGCATGACTTCGTCGGCATAGACAGCACTACGACCACTTTTACAGCGGACAGCAACAGCACAGGAGAAACCAGGGAGGGAAAGATCCTGCTCGCGTATACATACGGTGACGGCCAATCCGTATCCGCAGAGATAAGTGTAAGCCAGGCCGCCATAAAAGAAGACCCGCCGGCACCCGAGCCTGAGTACGATTACAACTTCGATCTTACTGACTTTACAGGTTACTACTACGGGCCTTCAGGCAACAACGGAGAACACCGCTACTCCACATATATCTCCGACATGCCGCTGATAGAGGGTCTGCCCCAGTCTGAAAGCACCTACTACCTGATGGAGATCTATGCCGCAAATGCACCGGACAATGAAAACGCTCCACTGCCTCCTGCAGGAACGTACACGCTTAGCGAGCCCAAAAGTACTGCGGACATGACATTCTCCTACGATTATTCGAAAGCTTCCGTCATGAGCCCCGACGGAGAATACACTTCCAACATCTACTTCGATGAAGGCACTCTCACCATCGAATATGACGGCAGCAATATCGTAATGGATGCCGTCCTCACTGACGAGGAAGGAATGACCCATCATTTCACATACTCCGGCGAGGCCGTCTACGACAACTATTACTCAGGTGGAGATGATGATGACAACAAGCTGTCAGTCAACCTCGACATCACAGCAACAGCTGCCACTGCCTCCTATATTTCAGACAATGACGGTGTCATGAACGTCAGTCTGCAGATGACAGACCTGCTCATAGGTGAAGACGGCTCAATGACTCCTCCAGGCAGCATTCTGTACATAGACCTGTACATGCCGGCCGATTTCAGCGGCGCACTTGCCACCGGGCAGACATATAATGTCGGAGGAACTGCCGAGTACACTTTGTATCCAGGCCAGATTTCCGACTATTCAGGTGCCGTATATTATGAAGGAACGTACGTAGAACATGCAGAGAACCTCGATGACATAACTTATGGAATAATCAACGGCGGAACAATGCAGATATCCGGTACTACGGACAACTACACCATTATCTGCGATTTCACCACAGACAACGGCTTCAGTGTAAAATGCAGCTATTCCGGTCCTCTGAGTATAATCGGACTACCATAACAAGGTTAGACAAATAACCTGCCCATAAGCGACAAAAAATGAAGTCCCCCGAAAGCCGGATCACAGCTTTCGGGGGACTTCATCAATCTTGCGGTACGGAAATTCAATCAATGCTGCCGAAAGGCTGGATTCTCCTGACGGTCTCACTTACCTCCGGCACTTCAGTAACGGTACGGGACGCAGTTGCCGTCACGCCATAAGGATTGAAGCCGTCCACAGGAGACACACCGCTCTTTGAGAAATTCAGCACTATCCTCGTGACAGGACCGAAGTTGCCTTCAGCATCCTCAGCCACACCCATAAGAGTAATGACAGTATTCCATGTAGCATAGAAAACATATTCCGGCTCATTCTTGACTCCTCTTGGATAAAGTTCATCTATTATCCTCTCATCTGAGAGATAATCCTTATCAGAGCAGTCTCCTTCAAAAATATGATAGTAGTAATTGGCTGTACCGTCACTTACTTCCGTGCTTACAGGAACCACTGCATAGCCGGCGGCATCACCCAAGGCGGGATACTTCTCAGCGACCTCGTCTCCGTCATAATATTCGTCCACATTGAGGTCGATATGCACATCGGCAGGGACAAGTATCTCCGTACGGAAAATATCCCCGAAGTAAATTTCCGTAGCCAGTTCGCCTGTTTCAGCATAGACTCCCACTGCGAACGGCTTGTACTCTGTGTCGGAGTCAAGCGTCTTGAATGTCGAGGAGGATTCTCCGGTAGTCGTCAACTTGGACATGTAGTCCACCATGTCCCTGACATATCCAAGTCCAAGATAGTACTCGTACTCGGCATTT
>DVHR01000077.1 GCA_018711925.1 Candidatus Coprenecus pullicola | reverse complement strand
GTAAGGTTATACGACTGTCTGAGATTGTCTATAAATTCAGGATATATAATGTTGATAAAGATTACCGCATTATCAATAATCGATTTCCTATCGTGTTCGAGCAGTTCTCCGGTCAGTCTACGGAAGACATCAGGATTATGATATTCGAAGTATAAGGAGACAATCTTGTCGAGAATGCTGATTATCTCAGTGGATAGCTGTTGTGTTTTCTCTTTCAGGCTGTGTCTTTCCTCAATCATTCTATTAACAGCATTGGAGAACATTTCGGTATCGTCTGTGTCACAGTCATCCTCGTTGTTTCTGCCAGTAATTTTGTTGACTTTCTCCATCGCTTTGCGGAAGTCTCTTTTTATTGAAGATAGCGATTTCTTGTATCTCAGTGTGAGATAGGCCGTCAAGAAAGATATGGCGGTGAGGACGGATATTATCAGATACAGCCATAGATTTCGGTATTTTGCTGCCAGTTGTGCATAACGCAGTTCCAAATCCGCTTCTCTTTCGGCCAAAGCCAACGTATCGGCTTTCCGTTCTATCTCTTCTGTGATGTCTGTTGCCGCCCGTTCATATTCTATGACCTTTGCCCAGTCGCCTTCCAGTTCTGCTGTTCTTGACATTGCCTTGTAAAGCCTTAGGCTGTCTACGGCATCCTCGATAATCATCATGTCGGCATACACTCTGGCTGAGTCTGGATTACCGGAATGCAAATATCCTTCCACTACTGTCTGGCAGAAACTGTTGAATGTGGCTTTCGACATAGTGTAACCGTATTGCCCTTGGAGTACCCTTTGTGATATTCTAGCGGCCATGGTAGTGTCATTGCCATAATTTATAAGATACTGGGCTTTCTGGTTGAGACTTTCAATGATGTAGGCAGTGTCTGAGGATAACGTTGCGTATATGCTGCCGTCTGTATGGTATTTTATCCAAATGTCGGCGGAGTCGGGGAGCAGTATTCTGGACAGGGTAAGATTGGCTGCTGCGAGCCTATGACCGGCACCGGCTTCCTCAAAACATCTTAATGCATTCCTGTAATGGTTAACAGCCAATGACATATCAGAATAAGTGGTTTGGTACAGCTCGCCGATGCGGGTGTGGAGGAGGCCGAGCTGTTCGAGGTCGCCGGAGCGTTCGAGGAGGGGTTCGGCCTCCTTGTAGGCGAGCATGGCACCCTCGGTGTCGCCCTGCTCGGAGAGGACGACACCCTGCATGACGAGTGCCCTGGCCAGTCTGTCCTCCGGCCCTTTGCGGCGGTAGTAGTCCACGGCCTCGGATATGGCTGTGTTCTCAGCCACGGGCAGCCAGCACTTGTACTCAGCTTCAGTACGCAGCAGGGTGTGGAAAGCTCTGTCAGCACGCGGGAGTCTTGCGGCATCAGAGCTGTCTATGGTCATTAGGGTATCCAGGGCGGCCTGTGGGGCAGCCGTGATGAGCGAGTCCGCTGCTGCCAGAGCCTGACGCAGCTGTGCGCCCCTGTCGTTACAGGAGATGAGTACCGACAGAAAGAGTACTGCGGCCAGGACAGTCAATACTGAGATAAGACCGATATGACTTTTCATATCTCAAAGATACGCAGAAGTTGAAAACAATGCAAAAGAATGCGTTCAACCGGTACTGCAGAGACGTGAAAAGCGGTGCAAGTGCTACTTGCAACTGTCTGAAGGAAACTGCGTCACATCAGCAACATGGCGACTCGGTAGACGATGAAAGCGACAATCCATGCCAGCGCGATAGTGTAGACTGCGGATATGATGGCCCATTTCCAGCCGCCGCTCTCATTTTTGATGGCCACGAAGGTGGCGATGCACGGGAAGTAGAGCAGGACGAATACCATGAAGGCCAGGGCCGCTGCCGGAGTGGTGGTCCTGGCCAGTGCGTTCTGGAGCATGGTGTCTCCTGTTGCAGTCTCACCGGCAGGCACTTCAGGCACGTAGACCTCGGATGCGGTGGTGTCAGCGTCAACAGGACCGGTGCTCTCTCCCGTCGTGGGGAAACGGTCGTACTCGCCGCTGTAGAGCACACCCATGGTGCTGACGACAAGCTCTTTGGCTGCGACTCCTGATATGATGCCCACGCCCATTTTCCAGTCGAAGCCGAGGGGCTCCAGAACAGGCTCGATGGCTTTGCCTATCTTGCCGATGTATGAGTTCTCCTGCTGTTCGGCAGGATTTGAATAGCGGTCGTGGTGGGGGAAATACCCTAGGAACCAGATGATGATGGATGCCACGAGGATGATGCCGGCCATCTTGTGCAGGTACTGCTTGCCTTTTTCCCACGTGTGGCGGAAGACCGACTTGGAGGTCGGGACGCGGTAGGGCGGCAGCTCCATGACGAAAGGCAGGTTGTCGTCCTTGATGAATCGGCTCATGATCTTGGCCGAGATGATGGCCATGATGATGCCGAGGGCATAGAGGCCCAGCAGCACGAGAGAGCCGTTGCGGGGGAAGAAGGCCCCGGCCACCAGTATGTACACGGGCAGACGGCCTGCACAGGACATCATGGGGATGATGAGCATGGTTATCAGACGGCTCTTGCGGTTCTCTATAGTGCGGGTGGCCATGATGGCCGGCACATTGCAGCCGAAACCCATGATCATCGGGATGAAGGACTTGCCGTGCAGGCCGATCCTGTGCATCAGCTTGTCCATGATGAAGGCGGCTCTGGCCATGTAGCCCGAGTCCTCCAGCAGGGAAATGAACAGGTACAGGATCAGGATGTTGGGCAGGAATACAAGTACGCTGCCCACTCCCCCTATGATGCCGTCCACAATCAGGTCCTTGAACATGCCTTCGGGCATGGTCGTGGCGATGAAGGCTCCGAACTTCTCGACCAGCCACTCGATCCACTGCATCGGATAGTCCCCAAGACGGAAAGTGGCCTCGAAGATAACGTACAGCAGCAGGATGAATATCGGAAAGGCCAGCCACTTGTTGGTGACCACCGCATCTATCTTGTCGGTAACGGTATGTCTTTTCCTGACTTCGGCAGGAGTATAGGTCTCTTTCAGGGCGCCCTGGACAAACGCATACTTCGCGTCCACGATGGCCGCCTCGGCGTTGGTGCCTCCCAGCAGGCCCTCTATGCGCTTGTTCTCCTCGAAACGGGCCGCGATGATCTCGTCGTGGTTGGGCAGAGCCTCCACTGTCTTCTCCACATCAGAATCATTCTCCAGATACTTGATGGCCAGCCAGCGTGTGGAATACCGGGCCCGGATGTCCTCGTTTTTCCAGATAAGATGCTGGAGACGGTCTATGCTGGTCTCCAGTTCCTGTCCGTGGTTGATGTGGATGTGGCGGGCCACGGTCGGGTCGTTGTTCTCGTAGACGTGTATGACTGTGTCGAACAGCCGGTCAATGCCCTTGCCGCTGCGGCTCACGGTGGGGATCACAGGTATGCCGAGCAGATGCCCGAGGGTGACGGTGTCGAGCTTGTCCCCCTTGGCCTCCAGCTCGTCGTACATGTTAAGGGCCATCACCACACGCAGGTTCATGTCGATAATCTGGGCGGTCAGGTAGAGATTCCTCTCAAGGTTGGATGCGTCCACCACGTTGATGACCACGTCGGGGATATTCTCTATCAGGTTCTTGCGTACGTACAGCTCTTCCGGACTGTAGGCCGACAGGGAATATGTGCCCGGCAGGTCCACCAGGACGAACTGATAGCCTTTGTATTCGAAATGGCCTTCTTTCGCATCGACCGTGACTCCGCTGTAGTTGCCCACATGCTCGTGTGAACCGGACGCGACATTGAACAGGGAGGTTTTTCCGCAGTTGGGATTGCCCACCAGTGCGACACGTACGATGTGTCGGCGTTCTTCGGCCAGTTCCCGCATCTTCCTGTCCAGAGCTTCTGCATCGCCGCATCCAGTCTCATTCCGGCTCAGATTGCCGGATCCGGTATCGGATTCTGCGATTGTATCTTGCGGTGTCGCATGACCCGCATCCGCCGTGCCTGCATTTCCGGAAACCGCTGCCGTTGCTGTCTCAGCAGCCTCCTGTGCCCTGACCTCGCTCTCGCTGATGACCTCTATCTCCTCGGCCTCCTCCCGGCGCAGGGATATCTTGTAACCTATTATCTCATACTCTATGGGGTCCTTAAGCGGGGCGTTGAGCACGACCCTTACCTCCTTGCCCTTGATGAATCCCATCTCGGTGATACGCTTGCGGAAGGAGCCGTGGCCGCTTACCTTGACTATGATGCCTCTTTCGCCTGTCTTTAAATCCGATAATCTCATATATGTGGTCTCCGCTCAAAATTCAACCGGGCAAAATTACCACACTTTTCCGACCGGTGCAATACCAATTAGTAGCGATGCCGCCCTGTCGCGCCTCGGCAATCACAAGTAAAGTTGCATTGCTCTCGGCTTCTGCGTATATTTGCCATTTGATATAGAATAAAGTATATGAGTAGAAAGAAAAGACCGTCCTCCCGTCCACGCGGCGGACATGACAGGAACCAGTCGCCGGAGGACAAGGCGATTAAGAAAGAGATAAATCTGAAGAAAAAAGAGCGTGGGGGAGGAAAGAGAAAGTCAAAGGGCAAGAAAGAGCGTTTCAACAAGGAGGAACTGACCGGTACGGTGAGCATGACCCGCGAGGGCTACGGCTTCGTGGAGGTGCCGGACAGGGACACCGATATATTCGTGCCTCAGCACAGGATGCGCGGGGCACTCAACGGAGATATCGTAAAAGTCCTTACAACCAAGGCTAAGGGCATCGGAAAGGACGGCAAGCCCAAACGTATCGAGGGTGAGATAATCACAGTGCTCGAGCGTTCCTCCAAGTCTCATATCGGTGTGCTGCAGATATCCCGTGGCGAGGCCTGGCTGATCATGGAGAGCCGCAACATGCCCTACGATATCAGCATACCGCTCAGGGAAATAGACAGATGGTTCGGTAAAGGAGGGCTGCTTGAAAATGTTCGGGGTGAGACCGAAAGCGTGGATTCCGGCAGTCCGGCATCTCCTCAGCGTACCTGGAAGCCGGGCGACGTGTCCGGTCTGAAGGCTGCCGTCATAGTGACCGACTGGCCCCGCAAGGCCCCGGCTCCTGTAGGCCGCATCGTGGACGTGCTGGGCGAGCCCGGAGCCAATGACACCGAGATGCACGCCATCCTGGCCGAGTACGGCCTGCCCTACCGTTTTGAGCCGGAAGTGGAGGCCGCAGCCGAGGCCGTGCCGGACAAGATAACCCCCAAGGACATAGCCGAGCGCAGGGATTTCCGTAAGGTGACCACATTTACTATCGACCCTGCCGATGCCAAGGACTTCGATGACGCTCTCTCTTACCGCGAGCTTGAGGACGGCAACATTGAGGTCGGTGTACACATCGCCGATGTGACGCATTATGTGACTCCTGGCTCTATCATTGATAAGTGCGCATACGAGCGCGGCACATCGGTCTATTTGGTGGACCGTACCGTGCCCATGCTGCCAGAGAAGCTTTCGAACAATCTTTGCTCCCTCCGCCCTGGAGAGGAAAAGCTCTGCTTCTCAGCGGTATTTGACATAGCTCCTACAGGAACGGTCAAGAAGACCTGGCTGGGCCGCACTGTCATCAAGTCCGATTACCGTTTCAACTACGACGAGGCCCAGGCCATCATAGAGACCGGACAGGGTCCTCTCGCCAAGGAGATACAGACCCTGCACAAGATTGCCTCTATCCTCAGGAAGAAGCGTTTCACAGCCGGAGCCATCGCCTTCGAGCGTCCCGAGATGAAGGTCGAGGTGGATGAGACCGGCAAGCCGATAAGGGTCTATGAGAAAATATCAAAGGAGGCTAACTGGCTCATCGAGGAGTTCATGCTGCTGGCCAACCGTGCCGTGGCCGAGTATGTGGGCAAGGTGCCCAAGACCAGGAAGGCCAAGACCTTCGTCTACCGTGTCCACGAGGATCCCAACGAGGAGAAGCTCGGGGTACTCCGCAAGTTTGTCCGTCTCTTCGGCTACGACTTCCCGATGGAGCCGGGAGCGATGGAGGACGGTCAGAAAAAAGAGGAGCCCAAGCGGTTCCCCGAAGGCGTGAAGGTAAAGGAGATAAAAGGCAAGAATGTGGCCCAGCGTATCAACAACCTGCTCGGCACCGTCAAGGGCCGTCCCGAGGAGGAGGCCGTGGTGATGATGGCCCTGCGCTCCATGGCCCGTGCCCATTACACAACCGACAATGTTGGCCATTACGGACTGGCATTCAAATACTACACCCACTTCACCTCACCTATCAGAAGATATCCCGACATGATGGTGCACCGTCTGCTGGCCATGTATTTGGCAGGGGTGGAGTCCCAGAACAAGGAATACTACGAGACCTGCTGCCAGTACGCATCCCAGCGCGAGCAGATAGCCACCGAGGCCGAGCGTTCCAGCATCAAGTACAAGCTCTGCGAGTACATGCAGGACAAGGTCGGCCAGATCTTCCCCGGTACTGTCTCGGGCCTGACCGAGTGGGGCATGTACGTGGAGACCGAGCCGGACAAGGTGGAGGGTATGGTGCCTGTCAGGGACATTCCCGGAGACTTCTACCAGTTCGACGAGGAGACCTACTCCATCGTCGGCCGTTCCCGCGGACGCCGTTTCACCATGGGTGACAAGGTCTGGATCCGGGTGGTCCGTGCCTCCCTGGAGCAGAAGATCATCGATTATGAATTAGTTGAAATGGAAGATGAAAAATAAGACCGGCGGCATCGTCCTCGCCGCAGTCTCTTCCCTGACATTCGGCTTCGTTCCCTTTTTTTCCGTCACCCTCATGGACGCGGGCTTCTCGCCTTTCGAGGTGCTCGCCTACCGCTGGGGTGTGGCCACTCTCATCCTGCTGGCCGTGGGCATACTCATGCACAAGTCCTTCCGCATACCGAAAGGTGCCTGGCTGCCGCTGCTTGCCGTCAGTTTTTTCTGTGCCCTTACTGCCATCAGCCTGCTGATTGCCTACGAGAATATCGCCAGCGGTGTGGCGTCCACGATACATTTCATGTACCCGCTGTTCGTGGCTGCCGTCATGATGCTGGTCTTCCGTGAGCCCCGCTCGTGGGTCAAGATCGGTGCCGTCATCCTCTCACTGGTAGGGGCAGGTTGTCTGGTCGGAGGCGACATACGGCTTGAGGGGGGCAATGTCACCGCCGGTGTCCTGTGGGCCGCTATCTCGGTCATTGCCTACGGTACCTACATCATCGGTGTGCGCAAGACCCGTGTCCGGGAGATGTCCACCCTTCCCCTGACTGTCTGCGTGATGGGCTTCGGCGCCGTCAGTTTCACTATCCTCGGCATGCTCTTCGGCGGAGTCCGCTGGGTGCCTTTCTCCGACGGATTTCTCTGGGCCAATATCCTCGGTATAGCCCTGCTCGGCACCGCAGTCTCCAACATCACCCTCGTCGCGGCCATCAAGCGCATCGGCCCGACTCTCAGCGCCATCCTCGGAGCCCTCGAACCCCTAACCGCAGTAGTCATCGGCGTCCTGGCCCTCTCCGAGGCATTTACCCTCCGCACAGCCGCCGGCATCGTCCTCATCATCGCAGCAGTCACGGCTGTCGTCCTTTCCGAGGGCCGGCACAAAGGCAGGCAGTGACGATTGTTAAATGATTTTATTTTTGCTATTTTTGCGTACAGGAAAAAGAAATGAGAAGAAGAGAAGGATATGTCTGGAGTAGAAAAAGTAAAATCATCACTTTTAAACGATGTTCGTGAAATCATCAGTGCTGCCAGAACTCAGGCGGTGCGCAGTGTGGATTCCTGCCGTGTACAGATGTACTGGCATATAGGCCGGCGCATTTTTGAGGAGGAACAGCTGGGAAAAGACCGTGCCGATTACGGTACGTATCTTATAAAGAATCTTGCCAAGCAGCTGGAACCGGAGTATGGCAGTGGCTTTTCATACCGTCAGTTGGCCTTTTGTCGTCAGTTCTATCGGCTTTATCCAATTGTGAACGCACTGCGTTCACAATTGAACTGGACACAGTATCGCATGCTGATTCAGATAGAAGATCCGGACAAACGCCTGTATTATGAACTGGAATCCGTCAACAATAACTGGACGGCAAGAGAAACTGAGCGGCAAATCAATTCACAGCTTTACGAACGTCTGCTGCTGAGTAATGACAAGGAGGCCGTGCTTGCAGTTGCCCGTAAAGAACGTATCCCCCAATCGCCTTTGGAGATAATTAAAGACCCGATGTATCTGGAGTTTTTGGGATTGGAACGGGAGGCTGCATATTACGAGAAAGATTTTGAGTCGGCCATTATAACTCATTTGCAGCACTTCTTGCTGGAATTGGGACAAGGCTTCACTTTCGTTGCAAGACAGAAACGAATCCTGTTGGAGGACGATGAGTTTTTTGCCGACTTGGTGTTTTACAACCGCCTGCTGAGATGTTTTGTGGTAATAGAACTGAAAACGGGAAGACTGACTCATCAGGATTTGGGCCAGTTGCAGATGTATGTCAATTATTATGACCGGGTGGAGAAGACTGCGGAAGAAAATCCTACCATCGGTATTCTGCTCTGCACTGACAAAAATGATACGGTTGTCCGTATGGCGCTTCCAGAGGATAATAGGACCATCCTGGCGAGCGAATACAAGCTTTACCTGCCCACACAGACACAGCTGATTGACGAAGTGAACAGTGTGTTGAAATCTTATAATGCTGAAAATAGATAATACAATGGAAATAGTTTTTGCAACGGGCAACCGCCACAAGGTCGAGGAGGCCGCACAGATTTTAGGTCCGGAGTTCCGTCTGAGGACTCCGGCGGAACTTGGTATTACGGAGGATATTCCGGAGACATCGGATACGCTGGAGGGCAATGCGCTCCAGAAGGCGGAGTATGTCTATAATAAGACGGGACTGCCCTGTTTTTCGGATGACACGGGACTGTTCGTGGATGCTCTCGGCGGGGCTCCCGGGGTGCTTTCGGCCCGTTATGCCGGTCCGGGGAAGAAGGCTGAGGACAATGTCCGCAAACTGCTCTCCGAACTGAAGGACGTGCCTGCGGAGAAGGACGGCCGCAGGATGCGTACCGCCCGTTTCCGCTGTGTGGTGGCATACGTCGGCAGCGGTGTGGAGAAGGTCTTCGAGGGTAGGGTTGAGGGGGAGATTGCCGCAGCTCCTTCCGGAAAGGACGGCTTTGGCTACGATCCTGTCTTTCTTCCGGAAAAATACGCTCTCGAGAAGACGTTCGCCGAGCTTACGCATGAGCAGAAGAACGCGATATCCCACCGTGGCGAGGCCATGAGGCAGTTCGCGGAGTGGATTAGGACGCAGGTGGGCTGATGATGATAGTCCTTCATACTCTGAAGTACGGTGACACTTCGCTTATAGTCCACGGATATACTAAGGAGGAGGGGCGCGTAAGCTTTATTCTCCGAGGAGCGTTCCGTCAGAGCAGCGGCAAGCGCGGTGCGCCTCGTCCCGAGGTTGTGTCCCTGCATCCTCTGAGTATTGTCAACTTTGTGGCCTCCAGGAGCCTGAAAGGCAGTATGTCCTATCTGCGGGAGTTCTCACCCAAGTACCGCCTGCACTCGATAAGGGAGGATTTCGACAAGATATCCATCGCCATGTTCATCAGTGAGCTGCTTTACCGCACGCTGCTGCATTCAGAGAGGGACGAGGACCTGTACGATTTTCTGGAGGATGCCGTGCTGCGCTTGGAGGCTTTGGAGGGCAGTCCCGCGAATTTCCACCTGTGGTTCATAAACCGTTATACCGCATTTCTGGGATTCCCCTTCGAGAGAGGTTTCAACCTGGATTACAACCCGTTCACTCCTCAGCAGACAGTCCGTTTGCGGGCCCTGCATGAGGCGGCCTTCGAGGAGGCCATGGCCCTGCCGATGACCGGAGTTGACCGCAAGGAGCTCATCGAGGCCGTCATCCGCTGGCTGGAGTATCACACCGGCTCGCGCATCGAGCTCCGCTCCATATCCGTCCTGCACCAGATATCGAAACTCCGTTGACTTCTTCTCCTTTTTCAGTAATTATCACTATCTTCGCCTGAGTTTTATTTATAAATACGGCAAGTCATGTCAGTAATCAATAGGACGGTGATGGCGGCGTTGAGTCCGCTGCTGAGAAGTTTCGACCTGGGGTGCGGGCATCCTGGGGCGGTGCAGGAAGGTGTGTTCCGGTCTCTGCTCAAGGCCGGTAGGGATACTGCTTTCGGTAATGAGCACGGATTCGGGGAGATAAGGGACTACAGGGAGTTTGTGCGCAGGGTGCCGGTGAGGGAGTACAATCAGTTCGCACCGTATATCGAGCGTCTGCGCCGGGGTGAGAACTACGTCCTGTGGAACCAGAAAGTCAGGTGGTTCGCCAAGTCCAGCGGTACGAGCTCGGACAAGAGCAAATACATACCGGTGACTCCGGCCAATCTTTCCGGATGCCATTACCGCGGATTCAAGACGATGCTGGCGACATATATCCGGCGGAATCCCAATTCACGGCTGTTTAACGGAAAGGCCCTTACCCTCGGGGGAAGTGTGAAAGTGGATGAATTGTCCGGCGGAGGGGCCAGGAACGGGGATCTCTCGGCTATTCTCTTGAGCAACAGCCCGTCTGTGGCGGAAATTGTACGCACGCCATCGCGGAAGATAGCGATGCTGCCGGATTTCAGGCAGAAGATAGAAGGTATATGCCGGGTGTGCTCAAAGCAGAATGTCACCAATTTCTCCGGAGTACCTTCATGGAACCTCATCATGATAGAACGGCTTTTGGAGTACAACAACACTCAGTATCTGACCGATGTCTGGCCCAATCTCGAACTGTTCATGCACGGAGGCATCAGCTTCGAGCCGTACAGGGAACGGTACCGCCGGCTGATTCCATCTGACAGGATGCATTATCTGGAGAATTACAACGCCTCGGAGGGGTATTTTGCCCTGCAGGATGACCCTGGGCAGAAGGGTATGGCGCTGACGCTGGACAACGGGGTGTTCTTCGAGTTCATTCCGATGAAATCGCTGGAGAAGGTGCTGGCAGGGGAGTCTGAGGAGGTGTATACGGTGGAAGAGGTACGTACCGGAGTAAGATATGCGATGGTGATAACCACCAACAGCGGGCTGTGGCGGTATCTGATAGGGGACTGTGTGGAATTCACTTCTCTCTGTCCGCACAGAATCATCATCACGGGACGTACACAGCTCTACATCAATGCGTTTGGAGAGGAGCTGATGATACATAACGCCGAGGAGGCCCTTTCGGAGGCCTGCCGGGAGTGCGGGGTTGAGGTGACGGACTATACCGTGGCTCCGGTCTTTATGGACGAGAGCCATGCCAAGGGGGCGCATCAGTGGGTGGTGGAGTTCTCTGCGGCAAGTCAGGAGGCTGTGCGCGATTGCCAGGCACTAGAGCGGTTCAGGGACGCTCTTGACGCGGCACTGTGCCGGCGCAACTCGGACTATGAGGCCAAGCGCAGCGGGGACGTGACGATGACCAAGCTGGAACTGACACCGGTGCAGCCCGGAACCTTCTACCGCTGGATGGAGAGCCGGGGCAAGACCGGCGGACAGAACAAGGTGCCGCGTCTGAGCAATGACCGGCGGTTCGTGGATGAGATAGTAAAAATAACCCCCGGTAGATAACAGGTATCTGTTGTCGCCGGGGATAAAGTTTTTCATTGCTGTACTTGACAGTGTCGATGCTACTGATGAGATGGGACGGTACAGGAGTAAAATGTTAAATAGCTGTTGTGCTTTTACTGCTGTACAAATGTACCTTTATCTGACCTCCGCGCAAAATAAATAATCTTAGAATAGCCTTTCCTTTAATGTGCTTAATCTTAATGAGATATGGGCTTTTGTTAAGATGGAAAGCCTTTGCCTTAATTCGTAAAAATCTGTGTAATGCCCTGATTTACATCAATCTACTGTTAGTCGTGCGAATGGGTGTCTGCTAAGATTATTTTCTTGCATTCAAGGCTTCTGAAATGAATTCTGACAGCCGCATTCCTGTGCCTATCTTCTTTGCGATTCTGGATTTTTCCACGTACAGCGAACTTTCTGATATGCGTCTGAGGGCGCATATTGTTCCGGTGGAAAAACCGCAGACCATAAGGGATATTGTGTATATGTCTTTTCCCTTCAGGGTTGGGTGCTCTTTTTCCAATGATGACAGGAAGCCGGGATACGTGGCGTCTACTATCTTGCGGACACGGGTCATGGTGTCGTCTTGCGGGAAGTGTTTCTCCAGTATGTTTTTCACATAGCCGGCAATGGCTTTGGTGCGTCCGTATTTATAATACGCTTCCATCAGTTCGTCCGTTACTTTTAGCATTTCCTCTGAAATGGCGATGCTCTCCTTGTTGGAGGCATTTTTGTTATCCCGATTCTGCTTGTCAGTCTCATCATTGATGTCCAGCCGGCCCTCGCTCAGACTTCGGATGATGTCGGTACTTTTCTCCACCTCATGCCTTAGGGTGATGTTCTTGAAGTAGATAATCAGGCCGGCTATGATAATTATGCAGACAAAGCAGGAGAAAACCATAAGATATGAAAAATATCTGGAACGCAATGAGAAGTAGCTTTGTTCCAGGAGAGTGTTCTCGTAGTTGTTCTCTACTCCTTTCAGATGCATGCCGAAGCCGGCTTCCATAAGGCTGTCGGCTATGCTCTCGGATATCCTTTCATGTTCCAGTGCGGATTTCCAGTCTTGTCTACTTGCTGCCAACAATGACTGTATATAATGGTAAGTCTGTCTGTCGCAGTTGTCCGTGCAGATAAGCGATGCGATATCGGAGGCCTCTTCTGTCATTCCTTTGTCTGTGTATGCTTTAAGGAGGCAGATACGCATGCTTTCTATGACGGACTGCATCTGGGAGTCATCAGAGTCGTGTCCGCGCAGTGCGGTTGTGGCCGTGTATATTACACTGTCCGGCAGATGCTTGAGATCGTAATAGTGCGTCTCAAGCTCATAGCCGATCAGGCGCATGTCGTCGTCTCCCAGCTTCTCGGCTAGGGCAGAGCCTTCTTTTATGTACGGCAGCGCCGCATCAGTGGAGTCAAACAGCATGACTCTGGCCAAAGTAAGGTCTCCGAACATTATGCGGTCTGTCAGACCGGTCTGTCTGAAACAGTCCAGGGCCTGTTTGTATCTGGATATCGCGGACTGCTTGTTGACGAACGACATCTGGAAGAGTTCCCCTATCCTTGTGTGCAGCAGTCCAAGTTCCAGTAAGTCTCCGCTTGCGGCTATGACAGGTTCGGCCGTCTTGTAGGATTTCAGGGCTGAGATGAATTGACCTCTTTCCATATTGACGGCACCTTGCATTATCAGGGCTCTGGAGTACATGGACTCCGGCCCTTTTTCCCTGAAGTAGGTCACCGCTTTATGGATGGCTGTGTCACTGGCGACCGGCAGCCAGCATTGGTATCTTGCTTCCGTCATGAGCAGTGTGTACATGGCCAGTTCCTTACGGTTTATGCCGGCTGTGACCGTACTGTCAAGACTTGACAGGTATTCCAGAGCCTTTTCCGGACTGTCAGACATTATGGAGTCGGCGGCTGCCAGAATGCCGCTGACACTGTTTGTGGTATCCTTATTGCATGAACATACCGTGCAGCATGCTGCGACAGTGAGAAATATTTTCAGAAAACGTTTCATTTAGGTTTTAAATGCTTGCTAAATTTGCAAAAATAGAAAAAGTCACGATATATGGAAAATAAAGAAACGCCTGTACTGCTCTTGACAGGATATCTTGGCAGCGGAAAGACAACATTGGTTAACAGGATACTATCCAATAGGAAGGGAATCAGATTTGCGGTGATAGTCAATGACCTGGGAGAGGTGAACATAGATGCGGCCCTGATTCAGAAAGGAGGAGTGGTGGGCTCTCAGGACGACAGCCTCGTGGCGCTGCAGAACGGCTGTATATGCTGTACCCTCAAGACTGACCTGATGGAGCAGCTTTTCGAGCTTGTCAGATCGCAGAAGTTCGACTATATAGTGATAGAGGCCAGCGGGATATGCGAGCCTGAGCCGATAGCCAGGACGATATGCTCAATGCCGAGGGTGGATTCGAGACTCAAGGAGTACGGTTATCCACGCCTGGACTGTATAGTGACGGTGGTGGACGCTCTTCGCATGAGGGATGAGTTTGCCTGCGGTGACAGTCTGACAAAGCAGGATATAGGGGAGGATGACATTGAGAACCTTATAATACAGCAGCTTGAGTTCTGCAATATCGTCCTCGTCAATAAGGCGTCGGAAATCATGCCTGAGGAGTTGGAGCGCATACGCAGGATTGTCAGGGCGATACAGCCGTCGGCCAGGATTATGGAATGTGACTGGGCCGGGATAGAGCTGGACTCAATCCTCAATACCCGGATGTTCAGCTACAATCAGGTGGCGGCATCGGCCGGCTGGATTCAGGGTATCGAGTCCGTTCCTACTGACGAGGAAGAGGCCGAGGCCAGGGAACATGAGCATCATCACCCCGGACAAGACGACGATGCTCACGACCACGGTCATCACCATCATCACGACCATGACCACGAAGAGGGCGAGGCGGAGGAATACGGCATAGGCACCTTTGTCTATTACCGCCGTCCGGCATTCGACATCAACAAGTTCGACAATTTTGTCGTAAAGTACTGGCCAAAGGAGGTCATACGGGCAAAGGGCATCTGCTACTTCTCTCAGGACCCGGACATGTCCTATATGTTCGAGCAGGCGGGACGCCAGAAGCAGCTCAAGGAGGCCGGCCAGTGGTATGCCACGGCCCCCGAGGACGAGCTGGAACAGCTTAAAGCCCAGGATCCCGGCTTTTCCCGCGACTGGGATGAATACTATGGCGACCGTATGCAGAAAATAGTCTTCATCGGCCGCCATATGGATGTGGAGAGGATAAAGCAGGACCTCGACTTCTGCCTCACCCTTGACGCAGAATTTTAAACAAAATGGTTATTTTTGTCAGAATAATTGAATATAAAAGATAATGTTTACAGGCATTTTTAAGAAGACGTTGATGTCCGCAGCGGTAACAGTTGCGGCTGTTTTCTCCGTATATGCGCAGTCGGAGGAGTTCAATACCGGGAAGTATCTGGAAATACAGTCCATGATTCTCAGGACCCTGGAGTCTCAATATGTGGATTCGGTTAAGCTGGATGAGCTGATACACAAAGGTATAGATGAGATGCTCTCCACACTGGACCCGTATACCGTGTTTATTCCGGAGGAAAATGAGGAGGCTCTGGATATTATGACTACAGCCAGTTACGGTGGAGTGGGGGCTTTGATTCAGAAGACACCGGCCGGCTATATAATTATCGCTGAGCCGTATGAGGGTTCGGCGGCCATAAAGGCAGGACTCAATCCGGGGGACACCATCGTCGCCATTGAGGGAGTGAGTACCAAGGATCTGCCTGTAGACCAGTGCAGCGGGAAGATGAGGGGGCGTCCGGGTACGGTGCTCAATATGACTGTGGTCAAGGGGCGCGGCGGGGATACCGTGGATGTGGCCCTGACCCGTGAGAGGATACATATTCCGGACGTGGTGTATTATGGGTTCCTGAATGACTCGACCGGCTATATCCAGATAGGCGGATTTACCCAGGACGGCTCCAAGGATGTCCGCAGGGCACTGGAGTCCCTTAAGGCTGACGGCAGGATGAAGCGGCTGGTACTTGACCTCCGAGGCAATGGGGGCGGACTCATGGACGAGGCGGTGAACATTGTCTCAATGTTCGTTCCGAAAGGCTCGCTGGTGGTTTCGGCCAGGGGCAAGCATCCTGAGACTCATTTCGAGTACAGGACCGAGACTGCTCCGGTGGACACCCTGATGCCTTTGATGGTGATGGTCAACTCTGGTTCGGCGTCGTCTTCCGAGATAGTTGCCGGAGCTCTGCAGGATATGGACCGGGCTGCTGTCGCCGGTATCCGCACTTATGGCAAGGGTTTGGTGCAGACTATCCGTCCCGTTGGATATAATACCTCACTTAAAGTGACAACTGCTAAATACTATACACCCAGCGGCCGCTGTGTTCAGGCCATAGATTACAGTCACCGCAATGAGGACGGCAGTGTGGGAACCGTCCCTGACTCTCTTAAAAAGGAGTTCAGGACTAAAGGAGGCCGTCCTGTCTATGACGGAGGCGGAATCACTCCCGATATCATAGTGGAGCCGGATACGTACAGCCGTCCCATCCTCTCTATGATTTACAGCAATGTCCTGAGCGATTATGCTATAAAGTACTTCAACGCGCATGACAGCATAGCTCCTGCCGGGGAATTCAGGCTTACCGATGAGGAGTATGAGGATTTCGTAAGGTTTGCCTCGCAGAAGGACTTCGATGCCAGGACGGAGGCTCAGATAGAGATGGAGAGCGTACTGGAGGCGGCTGAGCGCGAGGGCCTGGGAGAGAACCTCGAGGGTCTGGACGAGGAGATGGAGGAGCTGCTGGACCGCATTTCCCTGACCAAGGAGGAATTCCTGTTGGCGGGCAAGTCCCGCATCAAGCCGCTGCTGGAGGATGAGATAGCATTGAAGTACTATCTGCGCCGCGGCGGGGTCGAGTCCGCTCTCCGTCAGGATACCCAGCTGGTCAAGGCTCTTGAGCTTTGGGACGGCACCGTTCCTTTCCCGGTATCTCAGGAAGCCGGTGAGGAGAAGGCCGAGTAGTCTGCACATCTTACCCATGAAGCAGTCTTGTTGAGTGTAATGGGTTGATAATAAGAGAGTTGCTTAATAAACGGATGCTGTATGCCATGTTTTTTCAGGCCATGCAGCATCTGCTTTTTAGATAAGATGGTGATTGTTAGTGGATTGTGGCTGGCACGGATGCTTCATGGGGCGGTTGTCATGTGGCATGGCGCTTCTCCGCATTAATGTATGCGGGAGAAGACGTGGCGGCGGGCGGTGGCGGTCATGTAGACGTCGCGGGCGATGAGGTGGGCGAAATAGGCCATGTAGAGGGCCTGGATGCCCATGACGCCCCTGAATGCGAAATAGCAGACGTAGAAGGAGGCGCAGGCCCAGATCATGCCGTTGCGGATAGCTCTGGCCGCTGTTGCTCCGATGAAGATGCCGTCCCACATGAAGGCCAGGCAGCTGAATGCCGGCATGATCACCAGCCATATCATGTAAGGTCTTGATGCATCGATGACATCGGTCTCCGTGGTCATCATACTGACCATCCACTGTCCGCCGATGCCGTAGGCCACGGTCGAGATAACTGCCAGTCCTGCAGTCCAGATGAATAGCAGGCGGACTGCCTTGTGCAGTGACGGCTTGTCCTGGGCTCCGATGTAGCGTCCCGTAAGTGCCTCGCCGGCGTATGCGAATCCGTCCAGGATGTAGGAGTACAGCATCAGCAGCTTCATGATGATGGTGCTTACGGCCAGCTGTACGTCGCCGTAGTGGGCGGCAAGTGAGGTGAATCCGCAGTAAATGAGCATGAAACAGAGTGAACGCAGGAAGAGGTTGGCGTTGAGGACGTAGAATGATTTCATATACTTGAATTTCACGTCCCGCTTTATGTTGACGTATCTGAACAGCTTGCGGTAGTGGATGAGCATCAGAACAGAGGCCAGGATGAGGCCTGTGTACTGTGCAATGACCGTACCGAGGGCCACTCCTGCGAATCCGAGGGGAGTGTGCAGGCCCAGCCAGATGCTGGCCGAGAGGTTGACTATGTTGACGGTCATGTCCACTATCATCGGAAAGACGGTATTCTGCATGCCTATGAACCAGCCCTTGAAGACCATCAGCGACAGGGTGGCCGGCGCGTCCCAGATGCGGATGAAGAAATACTTGCGGGCCAGTTCCTGCACTTCTCCCGAACAGTCTATGAACATAAATGCTGTCTCGACGAACAGCCACTGGATGGCTATCAGGAAAGTAGCCGAGAGCAGGGCGGTCGATTCTCCCTGGACGAAATACCTTATGGCTCCGGCCATGTCCTTGCGGCCGTAGGCCTGGGCGGTCAGGCCTCCCGTGCCGACCCGCAGGAAACCGAAGTTCCAGTACAGCAGGTCGAAGAGCATGGAGCCTACTGCGATGGCGCCGATAGCGGCCACGTTGCCGAGACGGCCTGATACGGCGATGTCCACCATTCCCACCAGAGGAACAGTGATGTTGGCCAGGATGCTCGGCACTGCCAGCCTGAGAATTCTGCCGTTCATAGACGGGGAAGCTATGCGTTTTTCTGCTTTTCTCATTTCCTGAAAATCTTCTGCTGCGGGCTTGCGGCTTACCGGTATTTCCCTTCCTCGTCCAACATTCCGAGATAGGATGTATAGCGTTCGGGCGATATTGTGCCCTCCTCAACGGCCTGGATTACCGCGCAGCCGGGCTCGTGTGTGTGGGTGCAGGGCTTGTAGCGGCAGTTGTCGGCGACGCGGAGCATTTCCGGGAAATAGGTGGAAATTTCTTCCGGCTCGATGTCCACCAGACCGAAACCCCTGATTCCCGGGGTGTCGATGATGAACCCGCCTCCGTGAACGGGATATATCTCGTAGAAGGTGGTGGTGTGCTTTCCCTGCCGGTATTTGTCCGATATCTCCGATGTCCTGGGGTCGAGAGACGGGTCTATTGCCTTGATAAGTGATGATTTGCCCACTCCAGATACTCCGCTGAACATGGAGATGCCGCCCGCGTTGCATTTTACCCGCAGGTCGTCAATACCTTCGCCTGTGAGGACGGAGATGTCCATTATCGAGTATCCGGCATCGGTGTAGATGCTGTGAAAGAGCTCGCTTTTTGCAGCCAGTTCCTCGTTGTCCCTGTAGAGGTCTGTCTTGTTGAGGATGATGGTGACGGGTACTTTATAGGCCTCGCAGGTGACGAGAAAGCGGTCAATGAAGGGCCATTTGGTGTCTGGACAGTCGAGTGTGACGATAAGGTAGGCCATGTCTATGTTGGCGGCCAGGATGTGGCATTGGCGGGAGAGGTTGGTGGACTTGCGGATGACGTAGTTTTTCCGTGGAAGCACTTTTGTTATCACAGCTTCTTCTGTCGGCTCTCCATCCGGGCTTGCCGCTGCGGAATACTCCACGCGGTCTCCCACTGCTACCGGATTGGTGGCGGTCGAGCCGCTCAGCCGCAGCTTGCCTCTTACTACCGCATTGAACGGCCGCCATTCAGGCAGCTCCGACAGCAAATAGTGGCTGCCGGTGTTTTTGACCACGGTTGCGGTCCCGGTCTGTATTCTGTTCTCTCCCATGTGCTTCTTTTGTGGCGCGAAGATACAAATTTTGCGTATATTTGACTTCGTCATTTATACTGTTCACGCCTCGGCAGTGCAAACCGAACAAGTTCATTTGCATTGCTCTCGGCTTCTGCGTATATTTGCACGATTGAAAAAAACTATGTACACCTTAGCTGAAATTGACAAGATAGTATCCAACGGGATTGGCACCCTGGACTTGAAAGGGGATCCGGAGGAACTTTACAGACCTATAGAATACACCATGTCCATCGGCGGCAAGCGGATCCGTCCGCGTCTGGCCCTGCTGGCCTGCTCGCTCTTTTCGGACGGGATAGACGCCTCGCAGGTGTATCCTGCGCTGGGACTGGAAATATTTCATTCGTTTACCCTTATCCACGATGATATCATGGACAAGGCGGATCTGAGGCGCGGCCAGCTCACTGTCTATAAGAAATGGAATGAGAACATAGCCATCCTCTCGGGTGACGTGATGTCAATCCAGGCCTACGAGTATGTCTGCAAGGCACCGACAGACAAGCTGCGTGACGTGCTGGGAATATTCAGTGATATTGCCAGGAAGGTGTGTGAGGGTCAGCAGTACGATATGAATTACGAGACGATGCCGGTGGTCACTATGGACGACTATATCATGATGATAGGTCTGAAGACTTCGGCCTTGATAGCCGGTGCGGCCAGGATGGGTGCTGTCCTGGGAGGGGCTGATGAGAAGTCAGCCGATGCCCTGTATAATTACGGTTATGACCTTGGTCTGGCTTTCCAGATAACGGATGACTATCTGGACACTTTCGGGGATCCCGCTGTCTTCGGCAAGAATATCGGAGGGGATATCGTGAACAACAAGAAGACATGGCTTTACGTTGAGGCGGTCCGTCTTGCTGTCGGAGAGCAGAAGGCACGTTTGGAGGAGATTTTCCGTCTCGGTGAGGATCATGCGGCAGAGAAGATAGCGGCTGCCCGACAGTTGTTCACCGAGCTGGGAGTCAAGGAAAATGCAGAGAAAGCCATCGAATACTATTTCCATAAGGCCATGCAGACAGTTGAGGCTCTGTCGTTGGGAGAGGAGAGGCTTTCAATGCTGGAAGAGTTTGCAACCCAGATAACCTACCGTCGCAAATGAGCAAAGGTCACAGACTTGAGATAATGGCCCCGGCAGGATGCTTCGAGGCCCTTACGGCTGCGGTGCAGGCCGGAGCGGACTCGGTGTATTTCGGAGTGGAGGACCTGAACATGCGCTCGCACAGCGCCAACAACTTTACCCTCGCCGACCTTCCGGAGATCGTGCGGTACTGTTCGGAGAACGACGTAAAGACCTATCTTGCCCTGAATATTATCCTTTACGACGAGGATGTGCCCAAGGCGTACAGCACTCTCGATGCGGCCAAGGCTGCCGGTGTGACGGCCGTCATAGCCTCCGACATCACTACCATAGAATATGCCCGCTCCATAGGACTTGAAGTGCATATCTCCACCCAGCTCAACATTTCCAACACCGAGGCCCTGCGGTTCTACTCGCGGTATGCCGATGTGGTGGTCCTGGCCAGGGAACTCAATCTGGACCAGGTACGGGCAATCAGTGACAGGATTGCATCGGAGCATATTACAGGCCCTTCAGGCCGTCCCGTGCAGATCGAGATGTTCTGTCACGGGGCTCTGTGCATGGCTGTCTCGGGCAAATGCTATCTGAGCCTGCATGAGAACGGCAAGTCGGCCAACCGCGGCTCCTGCCTTCAGCTGTGCCGCAGGGGGTACAGGGTTACTGACCTGGAGACCGGTTACGAACTGGAGATAGACAATAAGTATATCATGTCTCCCAAGGACTTGTGCACCATAGAGTTTCTAGACAAGATGGCTGCGGCCGGCGTCTCGGTGTTCAAGATTGAGGGCCGTGCCCGTCCGGCAGAGTATGTGCAGAAGGTGGTCAGTGCGTACCGCGCCGCCGCCGATGCCGTGGAGAACGGTACGTTCACTCCGGAGTTCGGGGCTTCGTTCCGGGACCAGTTCTCGCAGGTGTTCAACCGGGGCTTCTGGGACGGCTACTACCAGGGCGCCCGTCTGGGAGAATGGAGCAGCGTCTACGGCAGCAGCGCGACCATGAAGAAGGTCTATGCCGGCAAGGTCAACAACTACTTCTCCAATCTGGGAGTGGCGGAGATTCTCGTCGAGGCGGCCCCGCTGAAAGTCGGCCAGCATGTTCTCATCATCGGCCCTACTACCGGAGTTGTCGAGATGGATATCCCGGAGATCCGGGTGGATCTGATCCCCTCTGACACAGCGGCCCAGGGCGTCGCATGCTCCATTCCCGTACCTTCCCGCGTCCGCCGCTCGGACAAGGTCTACATCTTCGAGCGCAAGTGAAATTTGTAATTTTGCGCATTCTGAAATAATACCGACACACGATATGGACAACAACGCCCCTATGGTCGTAAAGATTCACGATGTGAATATAGACAAGGACTATATCAACTGGATAGAAGAACTCAAATCCAGATACCGCAGCGCACAGATAAAAGCGGCGGTCAAGGTCAATGCCGAGAAACTGCGTTTCAACTGGGAGCTCGGCCGCGACCTTGTCATCCGCAAAGCCGAAGAAAGATGGGGCTCAGGAGTAGTAGAGCAGGTCAGCCTCGACCTCCAGGCGGCATTCCCGGAATCTAAAGGATTCAGCGCATCGAATTTATGGAGGATGAAACAATGGTATCAATTTTTCTGCGATGATACCGAGAAACTCGCACAAGTTGCGCGAGAATTACAAGCTCCTGATTACCAAAATGCAAGAAAACTCGCACATGCTGTGCGAGAAAATCTCCACACCGCCAACAATCAGAATGACGTAATTGATTTCCCTGAGATTCTTGCCTGTATCCCATGGGGACATCACATTGAGATAATCGCCAAATGTAAATCTATAGACGAAGCCGTATTCTACATCAATAAGACGATATCAGAGAACTGGAGCCGGGCAGTACTCCAAAGATGCCTGAAAGCAGACCTTTATCACAATAGTGGCAGCGCAGTCACAAACTTCTCACAGATGCTGCCCTCTCCTCAGAGCGACCTTGCACAGGCCATTACCAAAGACAACTATGATTTCGGTTTCGTTGAACTGCCGAGGAACTACATTGAGGAACAGCTTGAAGACGAACTGGAAAAGCACCTTACCCGTTTCCTCCTCGAACTCGGTACAGGTTTCGCATTCGTCGGAAGACAGAAAGAAATAGTCATAGCAGGCGTAACCCGTAGAATAGACCTGCTCTTTTTCCACATACCGCTGAACTGCTATATCGTAGTGGAATTGAAGGTAGTACCGTTCCAGCCCGAATTTGCAGGAAAACTCAACTTCTATGTCAATGCTGTAGATGACCTCCTAAAGACTCCGGAACAGAACCCGACAATAGGACTTCTGATATGCAGTGACAAAAACGACACGAATGTCCAATATGCCTTCAAAGGAATCACCACGCCCATCGGGGTAGCATCATACGACAATGTCAGGATTAGGGAAATTCAAGACCAACTGCCTTCGGTTGAAGAACTGACCAGACGCATCAGGCTTTTGGAAGAACAACTGAGCAAGAAGAAATGAGAGCAAAGGAATATATAGCCACTGCAGTACGTCCTGTCTACGAGTGGCTGCTGAGATAAGTGCGGATACCTTTGTTAGAGTTTGTGGTGCCGGATGCGTCGTTTGTCATGATGCCTGTGAGGAAATTGTCGAACCACGTAGCCCATTCTCCCCGCACACCGAAGCCGTGCGGCCAGCCTTCCAGTACGTGCGACTCCACCAGCACGCCCGTCTGACGGACGGCCTCCACGGCGGGCTCCTCGCCTGTCGGACCGGCCGGGATGAAAATCGTCCGGTCATGAATGGGTGAGAATTGCATGCTCTTTTTCAGTAGCCTTAGAATCAGTGTGTTGCAGGATGGTCTGCAATTTTCGCTGTCCAAGAAGCCCACAAGAATTGCACCCTCTTTTATAAGTTGCTTTAAACAAGCGCAATACAAAAAGCACTGCAATTCTCATGGTCTCATGAAGGCTTGAAAAATGCATCTTGTTTTGCAAGCATGTGATTATCAGCGCATTCGAGAATGGCCTGCATTTTTCGATAATCCGGTCTTATGGCAGCATGCCTCGGAGATCTGCGATGTTGTACCTGATGATGGTCTCGCTGTCCGGCTCCAGCAGGTACAGGTGTCCGTTTTTGGGGTCGAGGCTGTAACGGGATGTACTGTGCGGGATAGGAATTTCTGCGAGCGGCACTCCCTCGTAGCTGTACAGTCGGATGTATTTTTCCTGCTGCTTGACGAGCCAGTGCATCGTGGAGAAGAAACCGGAATATGCCTTGGGGTACAGAGTCAGGTGGTCGTCTCCTTTCCATTCACCGAGGGAGGAGATGTCTTCTATCTGCTCGCCGTAGGTGCAGACCGTCCTGGCCGTCTTGCCGTCCAGCGAGAAAATGTTGATGCTGTTGCGGGCTCTTTCAGCCTCTATGACAAGGCCGCGTTCGGGGCAGTAGACGTAGCTGCCGTTGAGGAAATTGAAACCTGGAATCATGACAGTGCCTGTTCCGGTGCCGTCACCTTTTCCAGAAGCCATGTCTTTTCCGGCATTGACCCGGTTCAGCCTTTCCAGCGGAGGGGTGATTCTCATGTTTCCGTCAGCTGAGAGTACGGCCCGCTCGATGCTGTTGAAGTCACTTCCGACCTGGGCTATCAGGTATTTATTTCCCGGGAGCGGAAGCACTTGCAGCAGCAGTTTGGAACCGTCCAGATTCAGCCTTCCGGAGGTAACAGCCGGTTTCCCGCTTTGTATGGATTCCGTTATATCCCATACGATTATGTTCTGGGCATTTTTCCATTTGGCTGTCAGATGACCGTTTTCTCCTGTTAGGAAATGGATGTTGCTGACGCCGGTGAAATTCGTGACTTCTCCGGGCCCTCTGCCCTCGCGCAGGAAATTCCCAAAGACCGTGCGTCCGTCCAGGCTCAACACCGTCACGTGGCCGGAGTTGTCATTGGTGCTCACGATTAGAAGAGAATCGACAGTCACAAAGTCATTTACGCCGAGCACGGGGATGTCCAACGTGTCGCCCCCTGTAAGTTCATGCATCACAGGATTCGCGTCTTCTGCATATACCACGTCGTCGAACGAAAGGGAGTTCGCCGGAACTTTCCGGCAGCCGGCGGTAAGGGTTACAGCCAGTGCGGCCAACAGTGTGAGCTTTATAAGGCATTGAAGAATAACCTTGAGTGTAGTTGTCAGGGTTTTAGGCATGGCTGCTGCGTTTTAATCTGATTATGGTGTCAAAATTAATAAGTTTTTTAATATAAAAATTATCTCATCTTAATATTTTTATATAAAATACACGGTTGGATTTCAAAAAACTCAGCAATGAAATCTTTTTCTTGAAAAAGTGTAATTTTGTGAGCATGTTGATTTTGAATACGTGGAAAAGCGAAATACATACCAAGAATTGTTGACTGCGTACCACGAGCTTCTTAAGGAGAATGATTCCCTTCGTAAAGAAGTGTGGTGGCTACGGGCATTGCTGAACTGCAATGGTGTTTCTACGGCACAGCCAGTCATGAAGCAACATTTGTCCTTGGAAGAAAAAGTAGATGTGTTCCGTAATCTATTCAAGGGACGTGAGGATGTGTTCGCACGGAGGTGGTACAGCAGGACAAGCGGGAGGGCGGGTTACCAGCCGGTATGCCGGAACGAATGGGACAGGCTGTTGTGTGACAAGAGAAGGTATAAATGTGCAGAATGTCCCAACAGATTGTTCAAACCGTTGGAGTATGAGGATATATACCGTCATCTTGAAGGGAAAAGTCCGGACGGACAGGATGTAATCGGCGCCTATGCCATTCTTGCGGACAACACTTGCAATTTCCTGTGTGCGGATTTTGATGACAAGTCCTGTCGGCATGGATATGAGAAAGATGTGCTGGCGTATGTCGGGGTTTGTAAAGATTGGGATATTCCTTGTTTCATCGAACGTTCCCGCTCCGGAAACGGTGCGCATGTATGGATTTTCTTTGAGCATCCGTTACCTGCTTCCAAGGCGCGAAAACTTGGAAATACGATATTGACGGAGGCAATGGAAAGATACGGACAGATGACTTTTAAATCATATGACCGTTTCTTTCCCAACCAAGACCGATTGCTTGAGGGTGGTTTGGGGAATCTGGTGGCGCTTCCATTACAAGGGAAAGCCCGTAAAGAAGGGAACAGTGTATTTGTGGACGAGAACTTTGTAGCCTGTGAGGACCAGTGGAGCTATCTGCTTCAGATAAAACGGATTTCTCAGATAACGGTTGATGCGGTATTGGCTAAGCATGGAACGGCTTCCGAATTGGGAGAGTTGTCCACAACGAGTGAGTCCAGGCCGTGGGAGACTCCGGCACCTCAAAAGATTACCTGTAATGATTTTCCTGTTAATTCCATCCTTATACGTTCCAACATGCTATACATCCCTTTGTCTGGATTTTCAGCAAGGGCTGCGAATCATCTAACCCGCCATACGCAGATTACTGATAACCGCACCAATTTTTACGATTATTATGCCTGAGTTTTCAGGCTGATGTAGCCGTTATAGAGATGTCTCTCTGGAAAGAAAGTATTCAACAGCTGTCAGCAGTTCATATAAATTGTTTTTTACAATGTCGAAAACAATTTCTCCGTCTATATCGAAATAGCCGTGTGCTATGTGGTTGCGAATACCGATAACGTCTTCCCATGGTATTTCAGGGCGCTCGTTGAGCAATTTGGACTGCGTAAGTTTGTCAATCTGCTTAATGCCTTCACCTATGGCTTCAATCAACATACAGCTGGCGGCAAGATTTTTCATCCCGTCAGGTGAAGAATAATAATCTTCAGAAGATTGGACGTTTTTGTTCCATTCAAGCACTTGTAAGATGGCATCCCTGATTTGCAGGAAGATGTTGTATGCCCGGTTATTTGAAGATGTAGATGCCGTCATGTTCTATTTCGTTCAATAAGAGTGGATTGATGTGTTTGTGCATCCTCACGATGTCCACTGAGCACTGGAGGAGATTTTCCAGAAACCTTTTCAATGCGGATACGAGATAGGCTTTCGGAGCCATATCCACGCATACGTCTATGTCGCTGTTCTCGCTGTGCTCATCACGGGAAACAGAGCCGAACAGCCTGAGGGATTTCACTCCGTATTCAGACTTAAGTTCATCTGTATGGGATGACAGAAGTAATATGTACTCTTCTTTTGTTTTCACCTTCAATCATATTGCAAGGCAAATTTACTAAATTTAAATGTGATTCGGATGAAAATATTCACTCTTTGGGCAGAATGCTTCGGAGGTCTGCGATGTTGTACCTGATGATGGTCTCGCTGTCCGGCTCCAGCAGGTACAGGTGTCCGCTTTCGGGGTCGAGGCTGTAACGGGAGACGCTGCGGGATAGGAATCTCGGCCAGCGGCTCTCCCTCGTAGCTGTAATTGATTGTAACTGACTTTCAGTAACCGTCATAAAGGTTATATATCGTCGTATAAAGCCCCGCCATATGAAAATGTCTGACTATCAGAGCCAGTATCCCGTCACTCCCCCTCGGCAGGCCGCTCCGTGGCAGATTCTCTATCCGGCCCCACACCACCACCGCAACGGCAGCATTTCCCGCGATTCGGTGCCAGTGCGGCAGACGGACCGTGAGGAGGAGATCGCGTTCCGGGCACTTGCGTCTCATGCGCAGCCATTTTGCAATGTCCAGCAGATGTCCTTTCCCAGAGTATATGATTATCAGGTATTTCTGTAAGCGCGCTTTGTTGGACGTGAGGTACACATCACGCATAAAGTCTGGCTCGCTTGAAATCAACAGGCCGTTTCCTATTGTGTCCGTAATTTTACAGTAACACAGTAACAGTATGCATACCCCACTGAAAATCTACTGACACCATATCTTACTTTTATTGGAGAGAATCAGACCTGAGCTGACGGATAGTCCGGGACTGCAAGCAGGTTGTTACATTTTCTATATCCGGGCGGAGAAAATAATGCTAACTTTGCAGACAGCAACTTTAAAACTATCCGAACATGTCATTTGCCCACCTGCACGTACACACTCAGTATTCGATACTCGACGGTCAGTCCAAGATAGGGGACCTGATCGATACTGCTGTGGCGAACGGCCAGCCGGCCCTGGCGATAACCGATCACGGGAACATGTTCGGAGTGAAGGAGTTTCTCGATACGGTGGCGAAGAAGAATGCCCCGCTGAAGCCTATCGTGGGCTGCGAGTTCTATGTGGCAGGTGCAAGCCGTTTCGACCGGAAGGGCCGTGAGGACCAGAGCTCCTACCACCTGATCATGCTGGCCAAGAACATGCAGGGCTACCACAATCTCATCAAGCTCTCCTCGAAGGCCTATATCGAGGGTTTCTACTACAAGCCGCGTATCGACCACGAGCTGATAGAGCAGTACCATGAGGGCATTGTCTGCTGCTCGGCCTGTCTCGGCGGCGAGGTGCCTCAGGCCATCATGGAGGGCGATACGGCCAAGGCGGAGGAGGTGGCGGCCTGGTACAGGTCCATCTTCGGGGAGGACTATTATTTAGAGGTGCAGCGGCATGAGACCGATGTGCCGGGGGCTGAGAAGAGTACCTTCGCCCATCAGCAGCAGGTCAATGAGGTCATTTTCCGGATAGCGGAGAAATTGGGCATCAAGGTGGTGGCCACCAACGACGTGCATTTCGTCCGTAAGGAGGACGGCCCGGCCCACGACCGCCTGATCTGCATCAGCACCAATTCCGATTTCGACGACCCCAAGCGCCTGCGCTACACCCAGCAGGAATACCTGAAATCCACCGAGGAGATGTCGGCCATCTTCGCCGACCATCCGGAGGTGATATCCAACACGCTGGAGATCGTGGACAAGGTGGAGGTCATCAACCTGAACCACGACCCTATTCTGCCGGTCTTCCCTCTGCCGGAGGGCTTCACCGATTCCAACGACTACCTGCACCACCTCACCTACGAGGGCGCACACATCCGCTACGGGGAGGACATCCCCGAGGCCACACGGGAGCGTATCGACTTCGAGCTGGCGACTATCAAGAAGATGGGATTTCCGGACTACTTCCTCATCGTGCAGGACTTTATCAAGGCGGCCCGCAACATGGGCGTATGGGTGGGTCCCGGACGAGGCTCAGCTGCCGGTTCGGTGGTGGCATATTGTCTTACGATTACCAACATAGACCCTATAAAGTACGACCTTCTGTTCGAGCGTTTCCTCAACCCTGACCGTATCTCGATGCCCGATATCGACATCGACTTCGACGACGAGGGCCGCTACCGGGTGTTCAAGTACGTGGAGGACAAGTACGGCAAGGACCATGTCTCCCACGTGATTACCTTCGGCACGATGGCTACCAAGAGCGTCATTCGCGACGTAGGCCGCATCCAGAAGCTCTCCCTGGACACCACCGACCGGCTGGCCAAGCTGGTGCCCAAGAAGATAACCGTTGAGAAAGAGAAGGAAATAGATGACCCTGACCACCCCGGACAGAAGAAAAAGGTTAAAGAGGCCAAGGATGTGGATCCCACCATCAAGCTCTGTCTGGAGAAGGTGCCGGAGTTTCAGGAGGCCTTCAACAGCGGCGACCAGCTGGTGCACGATACCCTCATGTATGCCGAGCGTCTGGAGGGGACGGTGCGCAATACCGGAGTTCACGCCTGCGCCACCATCATCGGCCGCGACGACCTCACGAATTTCATCCCCTTGAGTACGGCCAAGGACAAGGAGACCGGCAAGGACATCCTCGTCTCGCAGTTCGAGGGCAGCCTGATCGAGTCGGCCGGTATGCTCAAGATGGACTTCCTGGGCCTGAAGACCCTGACCATACTGAAAGATACGGTGGAGAATATCCGTCAGTCAAGAGGGGAGGATCTGGACATCAATTCCATACCTATCGATGATGCCGAGACTTACGCCCTTTTCTCCAGAGGTGATACCGTGGGCGTGTTCCAGTTCGAGTCTGATGGTATGCAGAAATGGCTCATCGAGCTGCAGCCGTCCAGATTCGAGGACCTGATTGCGATGAACGCCCTCTACCGTCCGGGTCCTATGGACTATATTCCCGACTTCGTAAACCGCAAGCACGGCCGGAGCAAGATAGAGTACGATCTGCCGGACATGGAGGAGTACCTTCATGACACTTACGGGGTGACGGTCTATCAGGAGCAGGTCATGCTGCTGTCCCAGAAGTTGGCCGGATTTACCAAAGGTAAGGCCGATAAGCTGCGTAAGGCGATGGGTAAGAAGCAGATAAAGGTGATGGCCGAACTGAAGGACGAGTTCTTTGCCGGCGGTCTGGAGCACGGTCATCCCGAGGCCATCCTCAACAAGATATGGAATGACTGGGAGGCATTCGCTTCCTACGCTTTCAACAAGTCCCACGCCACCTGCTACGCCTGGGTCGGTTACCAGACCGGCTACCTCAAGGCCCACTACAGAGCCGAGTATATGGCCGCCGTCCTGAGCAACAATCTCAACAACATAGACGAGATCACCAAGTTCATGGACGACTGCCGCCGCAACGGGATGAGGATTCTCGGCCCGGATGTGAACGAGAGCTACACCAAGTTCACTGTCAACAAGGAAGGCAACATCCGCTTCGGCATGGCCGGCATCAAGGGTATCGGCATAGGTGCGGTGAACAGCATCATAGAGGTACGTGAAGCCGGGGGGCCGTTCAAGGATATTTTCAACTTTATGGAAAGGGTTCCCTATACCTCTGTCAACAAGAAGGGAATAGAGGCGCTGGCTTATTCCGGTGCTTTCGATTCTTTCTCTGAGATCAACCGCGGCTCCTTTGCGATGGACGCCGGCAAGGGGGAGACCTGCCTGGACCTGCTTCTGCGTTACGGTTCTCTGTATCAGAAAACGGCGGAGTCGATGAAGAACAGTCTGTTCGGAGGGGCCGACGAGGTGGAGACGGTGCGTCCGCAGCTGCCGGTGCTGCATGAACTGGACCAGATAGAGATGCTCAAGAAGGAGAAGGATCTGGTGGGGATGTACATATCGGCGCATCCGCTGGACAGGTTCCGTTTTGAGGTGGAGAATTTTACGACGATGAGCATCCCCAAGTGGTGCAGTTATGTGGACGAGGTGTCAGCATCCAAGGACCGCGAGGCATTCGAGAAGGACCAGTACATAGCCGGTCTGGTGAGCAGTGTGGACATAAGGCCCAAGGCCAATGGGGTTGGTACTATGTGCAAGGTGACAATAGAGGATTTCAAGGGCTCCGTGACATTTACGCTTTTCGACAAGGACTATGAGGCGTTCAGCGGATTTCTCCGGGTCCACGAGTTCCTGCTGCTCAGGGTCTATGTGGCTCCGCGTTTCAATAAAGTGGAAGACAGGAATGCCAGAGGCGGAAAGCGTTTCGAGATATCGGGCGGTTTTCCGAAAATCAGGGCGATATCCCTGCTGGCCAATGTCCGCGAGTCCATGATAAAGGAGATGGTGATAGATGTCCCTTTGGAGATTGTAGACGGCGAGTTCGTAAAGGCATTGAAGAAGGCGGTGCGTCATAACAAGGGTAAATCCATGCTGACGCTCAATATCTACGATATGGAGGAGAAGATCAATGCCGAGTTTTTCTCCCGTAAGTACAGTGTCACGGCGGCGGATGACTTTCTCTCGTTTCTAAAGCTTAACGGACTGCATTACAGAATAAACAAATCTTAAAAATAAATGTTAATACTTTGAAAAACTGTCAGTATGGCAAAAGATTTAAAATATCTCGAACTTTTATCTAAAAGTTTTCCTACGGTACAGGCGGCAAGTACTGAGATTATCAATCTGGAGGCAATTCTCAATCTTCCTAAAGGTACTGAGCATTTTGTTACTGACCTGCACGGAGAGTACGACGCGTTTCAGCACGTTCTCCGCAACGCTTCCGGTGTCATCAGGCGCAAGGTGGACGAGCTCTTCGGTTTCCAGCTCAAGGAGAACGAGAAGAAAGAACTCTGTACACTTATCTATTATCCCGAGCAGAAGCTCAAACTGGTAAAGGCCAGGGAGAAGGAGAAGAACATGTCGGACTGGTACAAGATCAATCTGGTCAATATGGTAAGGGTGCTTGAGGTCGCGGCCTCCAAGTATACCCGCTCCAAAGTCCGCAAGGCCCTGCCTCCAGAATATTCCTACATCATAGAAGAGCTTATACACGAGTCTCTTAACGACAACAACAAGCATGAGTACATCTATTCTATACTCAATACCATAATCGAGACCGGCTCGGCGGACAGCTTTATCTGTGCCATAGCATATGTCATACAGCGTCTTACCATAGATACTCTGCATGTGCTGGGCGATATCTATGACCGCGGACCGGGAGCGCACAAGATCATGGACATGCTGTGCGGTTACCACAATGTGGATTTCCAGTGGGGCAACCATGACATCATATGGATGGGGGCCGCTGCCGGCAGTGCCGCTTGTATGGCGAACGTGGTGCGCATATGTCTCAGGTATGCCAATCTGGAAACCCTGGAGGACGGTTACGGCATCAATCTGCTGCCGTTGGCGACATTCGCCATGGACGCTTATGCAGATGATCCATGTGCCTGCTTCAGACCCAAGGTGGATGCGGACTCAAAATATGATGAGAAGACTTTAAGCCTCATAGCCCGGATGCACAAGGCCATGAGTATCATTCAGTTCAAACTGGAGGGAGAGGTGATACACCGTCGCAGGGAGTTTTGTATGTCAGACCGCAACCTGCTGGACAAGATAGATTTCGAGCATGGTACAGTCCGTATAGGAGAGAAGGATTACGCTATGAAGGATATGAATTTCCCGACAGTGGATCCTGTACATCCTTACAAATTGACCCAGGAGGAGAAGAGTGTTGTGACCAAGCTGCTGAACAATTTCACCAACAACAGCAAGCTGGACCGTCATATCCGGTGTCTGTATTCAAAGGGCTCTCTGTATCTGGTGCGTAACTCCAATCTGCTGTTCCATGCTTCCATGCCGTTGAACGAGGACGGCTCATTCAAGGAACTGACCATCCTTGGCAAGCCCTATAAGGGAAAGGCTCTGTTCGACATGGTCGACAAAGTTGCCCGCGCCGCTTATTACGAGGATAAGGATTCAAAGCTCAAAGCGTATGCCCAGGACTTCATGTGGTATCTGTGGTGCGGTCCGTACGCGCCTCCGTTCGACAAGGACAAGATGGCTACGTTCGAGCGTTATTTCCTGGCAGAGAAGGAAACCCATAAGGAGACCCTGGGGTATTATTCTCAGTATAAGGACCGTAAGGATATATGTGAGATGATTCTGGAGGAGTTCGGTCTTCACGGGGAGCATACCCATATCATCAACGGACATGTGCCGGTCAAGACCAAGAAAGGGGAGTCGCCCATCAAGGCGGATGGCCGTCTCCTGGTCATCGACGGAGGATACTCCAAGCCGTATCAGTCAGAGACCGGTATCGCGGGCTATACGCTGATTTACAACTCCTACGGTCTGATGCTGGCCCAGCACGAACCTTTTAAGTCCATTGACAGAGCTGTGCGGGACGGAGTGGACATAAAGTCCCTGACCCGCGTTGTGGAGTCTGTGGACAAGCGGACTTTAGTAGGCGATACCGATGTCGGTAAAGAACTGAAGGAGCAGATAAAAGACCTCAAGCGTCTGTTGGCGGCATACCGTGCAGGACTCATTTTTGAAAAAAATATTCCTGCCTCTCGTAAATAAGTGCTACATTTGCGGCCTTTATTTGTATAATTGACATGGAATGGTTAGAGCAACTTTTGTTTTCTGATAGCGTAGCACATGCGATTCTTATTATATCAATAGTGATTGCGCTAGGGATAATGCTCGGCAAGATAAAGGTCTTCGGCATATCCTTGGGAGTGACATGGATACTTTTCGTGGGTATTCTACTGTCGCATTTCGGATTTACTGTCAATGAGGCGGTAAGGAGTTTCGTAAGTGACTTCGGCCTCATTCTTTTCGTCTTCTCATTGGGTCTGCAGGTCGGTCCCGGTTTCTTCGCCTCATTCAAGAAAGGTGGAATGCGGATGAACCTGCTGGCGGTTATGATTGTAGTTTTAGGTGTTGTAATGACGGTGGCAATACATTTCATGACCGGTACTCCTATGCCTACAATGGTGGGTGTGATGTCAGGTGCTGTGACAAATACTCCCGGACTAGGTGCGGCACAGCAGACGGTGGCTGAGATCACCGGTGCCATGGACAATACCATAGCTACCGGTTATGCCGTTGCCTACCCTCTTGGAGTGGTGGGTGTGATCCTTACTCTCTTGGGTGTGCGGGCTGTGTTCCGTGTTAATCTGAATAAGGAGAAGGAGATAGTGGAGAAGCAGGAGTCAGGGAAGGACAGCGCCTGCAAGCTCGCAGTGGAGGTGCGTAACGAGGCCATATGCGGTAGGACGATTGCGGAAGTAGACCACCTTCTGAACCGTCACTTCGTGATATCGCGTCAGTACCACAATGACGGGCATATGGAGATCCCTACTTCGGATTCTGTAGTCAAGCTGGGAGACAAACTGCTGATTATCACTTCTGCGGCCAATGCGGATGTGGTAGTCGCCTTTTTCGGTAAAAAACTGGAAATGGACCAGAGTGCATGGGAGAAACTGGATACCAATCTGGTCTCCCGCCGTCTGGTTGTCACCAACAGCAGTGTCAACGGCAAGACACTGGGCGAGCTTAACATAAGGGCCCAGTTCGGCCTCAATATCACAAGAGTCAATCGTGCCGGTATCGATCTTACTGCTGCTCCCGGCCTGCATCTGCAACTAGGGGACCGTATAATGGTTGTGGGCGCCCAAAGCTCTATCGACAAGGTGTCCCGTCTTGTAGGTAATCAGGTCAAGAAGCTCCGCGAGCCCAAGCTTATTCCTATATTTATAGGTATATTCTTCGGTATCCTTGTGGGGTCTATACCTATTTTGCTGCCAGGGCTTTCACAGCCTCTTAAACTTGGACTTGCAGGCGGTTCTCTGGTAGTGGCTATTCTCATAGCGCGTTTCGGCCCCGATTTCGGAATGGTAACATACACGACGGCCAGTTCCAATATGATGCTTCGCGAGGTGGGCATAACTCTCTTCCTGGCCGCAGTCGGTCTGGGAGCCGGAAAGGGATTTGTGGATGCTGTCGTTGGTGGCGGTTATATGTGGATTCTCTATGGTTTCCTGATAACGGTGATTCCGTTGATTATAGTCTGCGTACTCGCCAGGCTGGTGTTCAAGCTGGACTATTATTCGATATCGGGTCTGGTGTGCGGCTCGCATACCAATCCTACTGCCTTGGCTTTCATGAACAGTACGTTTGACGAGTCCAGGATAGCGGTGGCATACGCGACAGTCTATCCGTTGTCCATGTTCCTCAGGGTGATAGTCGCGCAGTTGATGGTTTTGTAACTTAAAATGATAAGGATATGTCTCTGAAATGCGGTATAGTCGGACTTCCCAATGTGGGTAAATCCACTCTTTTCAACTGTATCAGTTCGGGTAAGGCCCAGGCGGCCAATTTCCCGTTCTGTACCATTGAACCGAATATCGGCTCTACGACTGTACCGGATCCCAGGCTGCAGGTACTGGAGTCGTTGGTACATCCCAGACGGGTGGTGCCGGCAACTGTCGAGATTGTGGACATAGCCGGACTGGTCAAGGGTGCGAGCAAAGGAGAGGGTCTTGGCAATCAGTTCCTGGCAAATATCCGCGAGACGGATGCGATTCTTCATGTGCTTCGTTGTTTTGACGATCCCAATGTCACTCATGTGGACGGCAGTGTGGATCCGATAAGAGACAAGGAGATAATAGACATGGAACTCCAGCTTAAGGATCTGGAGACAGTGGAAAACCGTCTGTCCAAGCTTCAGAAACAGGCACAGACGGGTGGAGACAAACATGCCAGAAAGGCCTGTGAGATTCTTATGCAGTATAAGGCCGCGCTGGAAGCAGGCAAGTCGGCCCGTACGGTGGTGTTTGATAATCCTGAGGACGAGAAGACAGCCCGTGAGTTCTTTCTGCTTACTGCCAAGCCGGTGCTCTATGTCTGCAATGTTGACGAGGCGTCGGCTGCAAACGGCAATGCCTATGTTGATAAAGTGAAGGAGGCTGTCAAGGACGAGGATGCAGGTGTACTGGTCATCGCGGCCAAGATAGAGTCCGAGATTGCCGAACTGGACAGCTATGAGGAGCGTCAGATGTTTCTCTCCGAGCTGGGTCTGGAGCACTCGGGTATTGAGAGGCTGATCCGTGCCGCGTATGATCTGCTGGGTCTGCGCACTTATTTTACAGCAGGGGAACCTGAGGTGCGCGCATGGACTATTCATAAAGGAGACAAGGCTCCCCGTGCTGCCGGGGTCATTCACTCTGATTTTGAAAAAGGATTCATTAGGGCAGAGGTAATCAAGTACGATGACTTTGTAAAGTACGGTTCCGAGGCCGAGTGCCGTGCGGCAGGCAAGTTGGCTGTCCAGGGCAAGGATTACACTGTTGATGACGGAGATATCATGCACTTCCTTTTCAATGTTTAAGATAGTGCTTGATAATCAATGAATGGCAATTCGGCAAATTTGTCAAATTGCCATTTTTTGTATTTGGAAACTGCGATATGCCGGAGTATATTTGTGAAAAATAAATCAATCAACTAAATTATTTAGCTTATGAGAAAAGCAGCATTTTTTCTTTTCGCAGCCGCAGCGGCTGTTTTGTCAGTATCCTGCAACAAGGACGATAAGACCTCTACACAGTTCACCCCTTTAAGCGAGACTACCTTCAATGTAGACATGGCCGGAGGCAGTTTCGAATTCCTTTATGATATAAAGAATCCTACGAACGATGCAGTGACAGCAGAAGTTCAGGAAGGCGTGGACTGGATAACGGAGCTTGACGCGCACTCCGCATTCGGCAAAGTGACATTCGATGTCCTGGCCAACGAGGAGGAGACGACCAGAGAGGCTTCGATTAATCTCTCGTACGGCACACTCAGTATTGAACTTAAGGTGATCCAGGGCGAAGGCGGGGAGATACCTGCATATCGGATAACCATGAAGGAAGTCGACTATATGTCGGCTACATGGGATATCATTGCCAAGGATCAGGAGATGCCTTATATCAATATGCTTGTGGACAAGACTACCTGGGACTCCTTCGGTTCATTTGATGAGTATTTTAATTACAGCCTTCTTACCATAGAGGAGAGGGCGAACTCAGCCGGGCTTACGTTGGCCGACTATATCGAGCAAAGTCTGCTTATCTATGGAGATACCCTGAATGTGAGTGCAAAAGGCATGCTTCCGGCAACTGACTATGTTGTGTATGCCATAGGTTTGACACCTGAGTTGGAGAAGCTCTCCGAGGTTGCTTATGAGGCATTTAAGACCAAAGATATGCCGATGGTGGATGTGGACTTTACCATTGAGTACACGGATGTGACCAGCACTACGGTTATGATGTCTGTTACCCCTGACGACAACGAGGTTTACTACATGTTCTCCACTGCTGAGGGCTCCGGTTATACACCTGAACAGATCAGGGATAGCTATCAGGTATATATCAATGGTCTCATAGACGAGATGCTTGCACTTGGCGGTATAAACCTGCCGATAGAAGATATAATCAAGCCTCTCTCATCCATCGGACCGGACTCTTATCTGGTTGATGAGCTTGCTCCGTCCACAGTATATACCGGTT
>DVHR01000076.1 GCA_018711925.1 Candidatus Coprenecus pullicola | reverse complement strand
TTCCGGCAGAGGCTTTTCTTCTTTCTTCAAAATTCCTACAAAATCCGCTCCTACCTTTGCGCAGATATAATAACTTTGCAACCGACTTAAAAACAGGAAAGCGATTATGTGGAAATACTATGCACTGCTGTCCGCCCTCTTTGCCGCGCTGACCGCCATCTTCGCTAAGGTGGGCGTGAAGGACATCAATTCAGACTTGGCTACGGCTATCCGCACCACCGTCATCCTGCTGCTGACGTGGGGCATCGTGCTCTTCGGGCAGCACGTGGGCGAGATAAGGGAGATACCGCGTCATGCCTGGCTCTTCCTTGTGCTGAGCGGCGTGGCGGGCGCACAGCTGATTACGGGCGGAAGTATCATCATGTTAATCAAGTAAGCGCAGGTCAGATGCTGTTGGTTATCCGTTCTTTTACTTTGTTCCATGCATTCGTATGGAAGAGGCAACAACGGTCCATTGTCTGATACATCTCTTTAAAACGGCTTGCCGGAATCACAAAACTCAGCACATTGCTTTCTACGTGAGGGCGTACGGAAGGGTCGAGCAGACCTATAAACGTACGACGGCCGCCTGTTCTGTTTTCTTTTACGGCTTGGGCTACAACTGATGAACAGCCTGAGCCGAAAATGCAGGAGACCGCATCATCGGCATTATTGTCGAAGAATGTCCAGGCAGCCAGCCCTGACAGCATGTCGGGAGTAGCAAAAAACAGAATCCCTTCCATGCGCTCAAAACTCTCTGCATGGTCAATCCGTATGAAATTAAGATACTTTTTAGCAGCCGGCCGTATATCAAGCCGTTCAATGCACGTTATCACATCTTCTGGAGAAGCCTTGTAGCGTTCTTTATGTGACACAAAGCCGGGCACATGCTCAGGCATCGGTGCAAAGGCGGTATAGAGCTTGCCACCGCCACAACCGATGGCCTCGGCATTCAGGCTAAGCCCTTTCCCTTTTCTCGCGGCATCCATTCCCTTAAAGAGACAACCGTTTATCTTATCTGTATCCGCCACCGGTTCGTTATCATAATAGAACAGAAGCGGCAGTTCCGCCGTTTCCCCAAAAGCCTGGCGGTATTTGCTGATGAATGTCTGTATATCCATATTGAAAAGTTTTATAGGTAAAATCCCTGTCCGTAGGACTATGCTTTCAAACGCGGTTGAAGGTAGAGCAGGCAGGCGAGACAGGCCGCGATGCTTATGAGGCCGCCGATATATCCTACCGCGCCTATACTGATGCCGGAGCAGACCAGACCGCCGATAAGGGCCCCGCTGCCGATGCCGACATTGTAGATGCCGGAGTAGATGGACATGGCTATGGACGTGCCTTCGGGAACGGTGCGGATAATCTCGGACTGGAATACCATATTGAAGAAGCAGTTGGCCAGTCCCCAGAATATGCACAGTGTCACGACTGTCTGGTGTGTCATGGCTGCCGGACGCAGCAGTAGGAGGCAGCATCCGATACCGATGACGGCATACCGCATGAAGAAACTGCGGTGTGATTCGAAATATCTGGAGAAGAGCAGGCTGCCGATTATGCCCATGATGCCGAACAGGGTGAGTATCATCGTGATGGCCTCTGCCTTGAAACCGGCGGTCTGGGCCAGGAATGGCTCTATGTAGCTGTATCCTGTAAAGTGGGCGGTGACGGACAGCACGGTGACCAAGTATATGCCGGGCAGTGACGGGGTCTTGAGCAGGCCGGGAAGCTGTTTAAGTGAGAAGGCCTTTTCGCCTTGCGTCCTGGGCAGAACCGCTGCGATGAGCAGCATTACGGCGAAAGCCACGCATCCGATAAGCAGAAACGTCATTCTCCAGCCTGCGGCCAGTCCTATTGCGCGGCCCAGTGGAAGTCCGGCTATCATGGCGATGGAGGAGCCTGCGACGATGATGCTCAGGGCAATGGAGCCTTTCCCCTTGGGGGCTATTCTGACAGCCAGAGGGGTGACAATCGACCAGAAGATGGCGTGGGAGCAGGCGACTCCGATACGGGAAAGCATAAGCATGTAGTAGCCGGTGGAGAGAGCCGAGCCTACGTGGCTGATGACGAACAACCCGAATATGCCGAGCATCAGCCGTTTGGACTCTACGCCTGAGACCATGAGCATCAGTGGAAGAGAGGCTATGGCTACAACCCAGGCATAGACGGTGATCAGTACGCCTGCCTTGGACTCAGTGATGGCGAAGTCTGCGGCGATGTCGCTCAGCAGTCCGATGGGTATGAACTCGGAAGTGTTGAATATGAAGGTGGAGGATGCAAGTGCCACCAGCGGCAGCCATTCTCTCAGCACGTGCCCTCTGCTTATGGAAAGATTCTGCATAAATTCCCTTCTATTTTTAAAAATCGCGCAAAGATATACTGTCTTTTGGGAAAAACAAGAAAGGCCGGCTTTTATGTAAAATTTATTAAATTCGCAGGTTGTTATTGATAATTATCTGAAATTTTGAAAATATGAAGCGATTAGTCTTATTGTTGGCGGTGCTGGCGTCGCTCAGCATGGCTGCACAGGCCCGGCCTTACGACAGAGGCAGGACTCTCGATGCGGACTCGGTCTGGGGCAATCCCGGAGTGAATGAGGTCAACCGTGTGCCGATGTGCGCCACACTCGACATTGATAATCCGGAGACGGTCTCGCTGCACGGTGTCTGGAAATTCAACTGGGTGGAGAATGCCTGGGACCGTCCGGTGGATTACTACATGCCGGACTACGATGACCGCGGATGGGGCTCCATGCCTATTCCCGGAATCTGGGAACTCAACGGCTATGGCGATCCCCTGTATCTCAATATCGGATATGCCTGGCGCAATTTCTTCGAGAATGACCCGCCGCATGTGCCGGAGTTCCAGAACCATGTCGGAACCTACCGGGGAACGGTCGAGATACCTCAGGACTGGATCGGGGACAGGGACATCTTCGTACATTTCGGCTCTGTAACCTCCAATATCACCCTTTATGTCAACGGTCAGTACGTGGGTTACAGCGAGGACAGCAAACTGGAGGCCGTGTTTGACATCACTGACTTCGTAAAGACCGGGGACAATCTGTTTGCGTTCCAGGTTTTCCGCTGGTGTGACGGCACTTATCTTGAGGACCAGGATTTCTGGAGGCTTTCCGGTATCGCCAGGGAAAGTTATGTGTACGCCCGGCCCAAGGAGCGCGTGCAGACAGTGGAGGCTGTACCGGACCTGGATGCGGCGTACCGCAACGGCAGTCTTTCGATAAAGGGTAATGTGACGGACGGAGTGACTGGAGTCGGACTTACGTTGAGGTCCCCTGAAGGAAAGTCCGTGTGGTCCTATTTGGCTGAGGTAGGAGAGGACGGTCAGTTCAAAGCTTCTGCCAATGTGCGCTCCCCACGCAAATGGACGGCTGAGACTCCCTGGCTGTACCGCCTGGAGGCTGTGGCCGTGAGTGAGGACGGAGTGTCGGACAAGGTGGCCGTCAATGTGGGATTCCGCAAGGTGGAGATAAAGGACGGCCAGCTTCTGGTCAACGGTCAGCCGGTGCTCATCAAGGGCGCCAACAGGCACGAGATGAGCCCTAAGGGCGGGTATCTGGTCTCGGAGGAGGAGATGCTGCGGGATATACAGATAATGAAGAGCCTTAATATCAATGCTGTGCGTACCTGTCACTATCCCAACGACCCCCGCTGGTACGATATGTGTGACCGTTACGGTCTCTACGTCGTGGATGAGGCCAATATCGAGTCCCACGGCATGGGCTACGGAGACAGGTCTTTGGCTAAGAATCCCGCTTACAGGGAGGCGCATCTGGAACGGGACAGCCGTATGGTGCTCAGGGACATCAATCATCCCAGCATCATCCTCTGGAGTTTGGGCAACGAGGCCGGAGACGGGGATAATTTCGCGGCCTGCTACGAGTGGATAAAGGATTACGACCCGTCCAGGCCCATACATTATGAGCGTTCTCTGGATTACAGAACCTACGTGAATACTCCTCACAGCGACGTCTTCTGTCCTATGTACTGGAGTCCTGAGGACTGCGAGCGCTATTTAGGGACAGATCCGGCGAAGCCATTGATTCAGTGTGAGTATGCTCATTCGATGGGTAACTCTATGGGCGGATTCGGAGAGTATATGGCCCTTGTCCGCAAGTATCCCAAGTATCAGGGGGGCTTTATCTGGGACTTTGTGGATCAGGCTCTCGTCAGGTATGAGAAAGACGGCCGGTCTACCGCGACTTACGGAGGCAGCTACAATAAGTACGATGCCTCGGATGACAATTTCAACAACAACGGTTTTGTTGCCTCGGACCGCAGCCTGCATCCCACGGCTATGGAGGTGGCCTATCATTATCGTTCCATCCTGACTTCTTCCAAGGAGCCCGCTTCCGGGAAGATAGACATATACAATGAGTATTTCTTCCGTGACCTGTCCGGATTCCGGCTGGACTGGACTCTGACGGCTGACGGCCGGGCTGTGGCTTCCGGTTCGGTGGAGGATTTGAGAGTCGCTCCGCAGTCCACGGCTCAGATAACTCTTCCCATTTCCGGTGCGGTCAGGGAATATTCCGGAGCGAAGGAACTGCTGCTCAATCTCAGTTACAGCCTGAAGAGAGCGGAGGGAGTGTTGGATGCCGGCACGGTGCTGGCATGGGATCAGCTGACGGTCAGGGAATATGATGCGGAAAAAGAGTATGAGACACTGATGGCGGAGAGATTCCCGGCTGCGGATAACGCACCTGCTTTGTCCAGTGACTTCCGTCTTTATTACATAGAAGGTAACGGATGGAGGGCAGAGTTCAGCCGTCAGACAGGCTGGCTGGAGCGGCTGGTGACTACCGGGGCGCATTCGTCCTCGGAACTTACATACGACGGAGGCAATGCTCAACCGGCTTACCGCGGCTCCTCCCGGTACGTGGCACCGTTCGCCTCCGGCGTAGACCTGTTGGAGCAGCCGCTGCAGCCCAATTTCTACAGGGCGGTAACTGACAATGATGACGGGGCATGGCTGCATCATACCTGCGCCGTATGGCGTGAGCCCGATCTGAAGCTAAAGGAGATGAGTGCAGAAGAGACGGACATGGGAGTGCTGGTCCGGACGGAGTATGAGGTGCGCTCGGTGGGGGCTGTGCTCAGGATGTCCTACCTGCTCAACGCTGACGGAGAGATAGCTGTGACCGAGCATTTAGTGCCCGGCTCAGATACAGTCAAGGTAGCTCCGCTGATGCGTTTCGGCATGAGTATGGTGATGCCGCCGCGTTTCTCCGAGGTGGACTACTACGGCTACGGGCCGTTCGAGAACTACAGCGACCGTCACGGAGCGGCCATGATAGGACGCTACCATGACGATGTGGCTGACATGTATCAGTATGACTATGTGCGTCCCCAGGAGAGCGGTGCCCGTACTGGCCTGCGATACTGGAGAGTCGTTGACAGGACAGGTACGGGGCTGGAGATAGTGGCGTCTGAACCGTTTACAGCCACGGCCCTGAATTACTCCATTGAGGACCTGGATCTGCTCTCGCCCAGATATGTGCGTCATTCTTCTGAACTTGTACCCCGCCCTGAGACATACGTCAATTTTGACCTCAGGCAGATGGGAGTGGGCGGTATCGACTCGTGGGGTGCCTTGCCTCTGGATCCGTATATGCTGCCTTACGGCGAATATACATTTGAGTTCATTCTCAAGATAAGAAAATAATTTATAAATTGCCGCGTTTTTCAAAAATACAAGTAGGATATGAAGGAATTTAAGCGTTATCTTGTTACGTCCGCTCTGCCTTATGCCAACGGACCTGTTCACATCGGACACCTGGCGGGAGTCTACGTTCCCGCTGACATCTACGTCAGGTATCTGCGAATGTGCGGCCGGGACGTGTTCTTCGTGGGCGGCTCGGATGAGCACGGGGTGCCCATCACCATTCAGGCCCGCAAGCAGGGCTGCTCGCCCCAGGATATCGTGGACAAATACCATAAGCTGATAAAGGAGTCCTTCGCTGAGCTCGGTATCAGTTTCGACATCTATTCCAGAACCACGTCCAAGACCCATTACAAGACGGCCTCGGAGTTCTTCCGTAAGCTCTATGAGGACGGCAAGTTCATCGAAAAGGAGAGTGAGCAGTACTACGACGAGGAGGCAAAGCAGTTTCTGGCTGACCGCTATATTGTGGGAACCTGCCCCAAGTGCGGCAATGAGAGGGCCTACGGAGACCAGTGCGAGAAATGCGGCTGCACCCTCAGCCCCGACGAGCTGATCAACCCCCATTCCGCCCTGAGCGGCAAGCCTCCCGTGAAGCGCCGCACCAAGCACTGGTATCTGCCTCTGAACGAGTACGAGCCCTGGCTTCGCCAGTGGATTCTCGAGGAGCACAAGGAGTGGAAGGTCAATGTCTACGGCCAGTGCAAGTCCTGGCTCGATGGCGGTCTCCAGCCCAGGGCGGTGAGCCGCGATCTCGACTGGGGTATTCCCGTGCCGGTGGAAGGAGCCGAGGGCAAGGTGCTGTACGTCTGGTTCGACGCCCCTATCGGATACATCTCCAACACGATAGAGGCCCGTCCCGATGACTGGGAGAAATACTGGAAGAGTCCCGACACCAAGATGGTACACTTCATAGGCAAGGACAACATAGTCTTCCACTGCATCGTATTCCCCTGCATGCTCAAGGCCTATGGTGACGGCTACATCCTCCCGGACAACGTGCCTGCCAACGAGTTCCTCAACCTCGAGGGCGACAAGCTGTCCACTTCCCGCAACTGGGCCATCTGGCTCCACGAGTACCTGCGGGACTTCCCAGGCAAGCAGGACGTGCTGCGCTACGTGCTCTGCGCCAATGCTCCGGAGACCAAGGACAACGATTTTACATGGAAGGACTTCCAGACCCGCAACAACTCCGAGCTCGTGGCCATCTACGGCAACTTCGTTAACCGCGCCGTGGTGCTGACCCATAAGTATTTCGACGGGAAGGTGCCCGCAGACCTGAAACCGGAGCCCATTGACTCCGAGACTCTGGCCCAGGTGCCCGCCATCAAGGCCGCCATCACCGACGCCCTCGAGCACTACCGTTTCCGCGAGGCCCTCAAGGAGGCCATGAACCTCGCCCGTCTCGGCAACAAGTACCTCACCGACACCGAACCGTGGAAGGTGGCCAAGACCGACATGGGCCGCACCGCCTCCATTCTCAACGTGTCACTGAAGCTCTGCGCCGACCTGGCCATAGCTTTCGCTCCCTTCATCCCGTTCTCGTCCGACAAGCTCCTGAGCATACTCGGCCTTCCGAAGGAGATCTTGAAATGGGACAACCTGGGACGTGATGACTTGTTGCCCGCAGGACATCAGCTCAACAAGGCGGAACTGCTTTTCGAAAAGATAGAGGACGAGGCCATTGACAAGCAACTGGCCCAGTTGGACGCCATACGGGAGGCCAACCGTATGGCTGCCGCCGCAGCCGCTCCGGTTGAGCCGCAGAAACCCGAGTGTACCTTCGATGAGTTCGGCAAGATGGATATCCGCACCGCCACCGTCCTGGAGGCCGAGAGGGTGCCCAAGACCGACAAACTGCTGAAACTCACCATTGATACAGGCATAGACAAGCGCGTGATAGTGTCCGGTATAGCCGAGTACTATACACCGGAGCAGATGGTCGGCAAGCAGATATGCATCCTGGCCAATCTGGCTCCCCGCAAGATCCGCGGTATCGAGTCCAAGGGCATGATATTGATGGCCAAGCAGCCCGACGGCAAGATGAGGATAGTCTCTCCCGAGGAGACCCTGAAAAACGGGGCAACGATAGGCTAGGCTCCCTGCTGTTGTATCAGTTCGAGTTCTTCGTCGCTGTAGAAGAGCGAATCCAGATGGCCGCCGCGTCCGAGCAGGATAAGGATGACGGCGGCTATTATTATGGCCGCGAGGATGGAAAGCACTGTCACCCATATTCTTCTGCGGTTAATGTGACCATTTTTGTCTTTGCTTTCTTCCTGTCCGGTCTTTGCCTGTGCTGGAAGCGGCTCCAGTACCGGTATTGCTGTCGTAACGGGTGCCGGTTCCGGGAAAAATTCCGGAGAGTCTTCGGCCTGGGCAGCGCTGTCTGATGATTTGCTGACGGGTTTCAGAATTACAGGCTCAAAACCGAAGGCCTGGGAGAAGACACCTCCGTCCGTATTGTCAGTCACGAAGTAGGCCTCGCCGTCCAGAGTCAGCTTGAGCCTTCCGACACCTGGAAAATCTATGAATTTCCTTTCGTGGAGCATCGGTTTCAACTGTTTGAAAAAAGTGTCCAGCTCGATGTCGGCAGTGTTCCTGTCAATGCCGTAGACCTTGGTATAATAGGTCGCGAGCATGTCTCCGGATGCCTTGTCGTCCCACTTGAACGATATCCGCTTGGAAGGCGGGTAGATGGTCTTTCCGTCCTCGGAAAAATATGCCGGCATCGGCTCTGCCTGGAAATATCCCATTCCGGGAAGCGCAATGCGGTCATTATCAATGATCAGCTCCTTCAGGAGGCGGGAAAGAAGATGGACATCCATAGATAAATGCTTAAAATTTTTCAAGACAAAGTTAATTTATTTTTGGCTTATAAAAAAAAATATCTATCTTTGCAGTCCCTAAAGGGAAATTCCTCTTTAGCTCAGTTGGTTAGAGCACCTGACTGTTAATCAGGGGGTCCTAGGTTCAAGTCCTAGAAGGGGAGCGAGATTTACTATGTTTTCATAATGTTATTTTTTCCCCCTCTTCATGTGAATGACGAGGGGGTTTTTTATGCAATGCCGTGAGTGTGACGTGGCGTCAACGGAAAATCCGCCCTTCTGCCAGTCGTGTCCCGGCTTTATGTCCGGCACTGTCTGAGCGGTCTGCTTTTTTCGGGATGGGGCGGGAACGTGCATTTTAATGAAAGTGCTAATTAGCAGTGACTTGCGGGATAAAAAGGTGCCGCGTTCGGCTTTCAAACTGGGACAGGACACCTTTTATTCCGATTAAGTAATTGATTGTAAAGGAGAACGCCTAACCAAAGCGTGCCCTTGAATCGAAAGGCCCTTAAAAACGTGAAAAATTACTGACAAACATCAATGGGTATTGAGTGTATGGAAAATTACTGCATGGCATTCGGGAGGTTATGTTTCAGCCAAAAATTGGACAAATGCAGAAGATACTGGAATTGACAACATTGACCAACCATATTGCAATCTGGCACCACAAGACCCGATGGCAAACGGGAGGTACGTGCCTATGAGAGGCGTGGGATTTTGTGAGTGACGAGGCGGTTTTTTTATTATTTTTGGTGCATGATTGACAGGGAAACAGTAGACAGGATTCTGGACGCGGCTGATATCGTGGATGTGATAGGCGACTTTGTTACGCTGAGGAGGCGCGGGGCCAATTATATCGCCTGCTGTCCGTTCCACAATGAGAAGACGCCGTCGTTCTCAGTCTCTCCGAGCAAGGGCATATTCAAGTGTTTCGGCTGCGGAAAGGCCGGCAGTGCCGTTACCTTTATCATGGAGCATGAGCAGATGACCTATCCCGAGGCCCTGAAGTACCTGGCCCGCAAGTACGGCATAGAGGTGCATGAGCAGGAGGAAACAGAAGAGGATGCGCAGGACCGTCTTAAGAGAGAATCGATGATAGCCGTGTCTGAGTTCGCGGCCAGATACTATACAGACGCACTTTTCAATACAGCCGAGGGGCATTCCGTAGGACTTTCGTATTTTAAGCAGAAACGGGAGTTTACGGAGGAGACTGTCCGTAAGTTCGGGCTTGGCTGGTCACCGTCAGGGGCGTCTTTTGCCGGCGAGCCTCCTGTTCCGTCGTTGGCAGCCGCGGCATTGAGGGCTGGATATAAGAAGGAGTTCCTGCTGTCCACAGGTCTGTGCTACGAGCATGGCGGCTCTCTGGTGGACAAGTTCCGCGAGAGAGTCATTTTCCCGATACATTCGCTCAGCGGCCGTATCATAGCTTTCGGCGCCAGGACCCTGAAAGAGGACAAGAGTGTAGCGAAGTACATGAATTCGCCCGAGAGCGAGATATACCACAAGAGTCACTCCCTCTACGGAATATATTTTGCCAAGTCGGCCATAGCCAAGGCACAGAAATGCTATCTGGTTGAGGGCTACGCTGATGTGATATCGATGCATCAGGCGGGGATTGAGAATGTCGTGGCATCTTCAGGGACGGCCCTGACTGCGGACCAGATAAGGCTGATAAAGCGTTTCACCGGCAATGTGACGGTGATGTACGACGGGGACCCGGCGGGGATCAAGGCCGCTCTGCGCGGAATCAATATGCTGCTGGAGGAGGGTATGACAGTCAAGGTGGCGCTGCTGCCTGACGGACATGACCCGGACTCGTTCGCCAGGACTCATTCCCGGCAGGAGATTCTGGATTTTCTGGAGAAGCACGAGACGGACTTCATAGAGTTCAAGTACGAGCTGCTTTCGTCCGGCATACAGAATGACCCTATACGGAAAGCTGAGCTGATAAGGGACATCATAGACACCATAGCGGTGATACCTGATCAGATAACGCGCTCGCTCTATATCGAGCAGTGCGCTCAGAGGCTGTCCATGAAGGAGGACATGCTTTTCTCCGAGGTCGCGCGGATAAGGCGCAGGAGGATAGAGTCAGGAGAGTACGAGCGTCGCAGGCGGGAGGAAAAGGAGGCCCGGTATGCGGCCGCTGTCGATGACGGGGATGCCGCGGGAGCGGGGGCGCCTGGACAGGGCGGCGGTACAGGTGCGGGCCGGATGCGGTTCGCTCCGGTTCCTGTCCTGGATCTGGCTGAGAGGGAGCTTCTGTATTATCTTCTGAAGTTCGGGGAGTGCATGATGACCTTCGAGGATCATCAGAGGTTCGGGGCTGAGGCTCCTGTGATAGAGATAACGGTAAATGAGTATATCTCGGCCAATCTGTCGAATGACGATCTGGAGTTTCACAATCCTCTGTACCGGAAGATATACGGGTTGTATTTTGACTTTCGGAAGGAGCTGCTGGATGCTGCCGGAGAGACGGCTCCTGCACCTGATGACCTTCAGGACGGGATAATGCACCGAATGGTCAATTGCGGTGATCCTGAAGTTACCAAAACGGTGGTGGATATCACGGAGGACAAGTACGAGCTCAAAGTGAAGGAGTACATCAAGGCCCAGATTCCGGAACGCAATGTCATAGACAAGAATGTCCCCAAGGCTGTACTGGTCTACAAGCTCAAGTTTGTGGAGTACACCTGCTCCCAGCTTGCTGAGAGTCTCAGGCAGAAGGACCAGGACGCTGAGGCCCAGCAGGAGGTCATGCATCGTCTCAAGCTGCTCCTGCAGATAAAAAATGTCCTGGTCAAGGATCTGAACAGGGTCTCATAGAAAAGCGTTGCTACTGGTTCTTGCCCTCAATGCCGTACACGGCTGTGACAGGCACTGTCATGAGGATTACATCCGGATCTATCTGCTTGGCGGTCTTGACGATATCGTTGGAGTATCCTTTACGGCTGACGACCATCAGCATCTTCTTGTCTCCTTCTGTAGACCACTGTACGGACTTCACCGGGCGGTTGCCTTCTATACTCAGTGTCTGGAGTCTGGCAGCAATCTCGTCGTTGTGCTCGGAGAGGATGAGGGTCTGGACGGACTGCTGCGAGCCGGTCAGGAACATGTCCACCGCGTAGGAGAAGGCGATGATCTCGACGAATCCGTATACGACATCGGCCAGGGTCTTGTCATTGACAAGCAGAATGGACATTACAATGAGGGAGTCGCATACCAGATAGATACGTCCCGGAGAGATGTTCTTGTATTTGTTGATTGAAAGTGCAATGATGTCGGTGCCGCCGGTGCTGCCGCCCTGGGTGATGATGATGGCGATGCCGATACCGCTCATGGCACCTCCGATGAGGGCGTTGATGAGGTTGTCGGTGATGCCGGCGGAGATACTGGTCAGACCCGGTATCATGGGCATGAACTGGAAGAATACGAAACTCATGGCCACGCAGTATATGGTCTTTATGCCGAACCCCTTGCCCAGTATGATGAATCCTGCAACCAGCAGCAGTATGTCAATCGCGAACTTGGCGTAGGATACCGGTATGCTGTTGATACCGTAATGGATTACAGATGCCAGACCCGCTATGCCGCCTCCGGTGATCTCATGTGGGTTGAGGAATGCCACCCAGCCGCAGACGAAAACAGCCAGGCCGAGGGTCATGATGGTATATTCTTTGAGGTATTTTAGTAACATAAATCGGTTATTTAGGCCGCGAAGATAATAAATAAAAGCAAGAAGTGACAAATAACTTACAATACGAAGAACGTCTGGGCACGGCGCCCATGGTTCCTCTGGTTTTCCGCATGGCTCTGCCGGCAGTGGTGGCCCAGCTGGTCAATCTGCTATACAATCTCGTAGACCGTATATACATCGGGCACATTTACGGCATCGGTACGGATGCCCTGGCCGGAATCGGTGTGACCGGCTCGGTGATCATCCTCGTATCGGCTTTTGCCTCGATAGTCAACGGCGGGGCCGCACCTCTGGCATCCATTGCCCTCGGGCGCGGGGACAGGGCCCTCGCCGGCCGCTATCTCGGCAACGGGGTGGTCCTTCTGCTGTGCTTTTCCGTGATCTGTACCCTGCCGGTCTACATCTTCATGGAACCGATACTCTATGCCGTAGGGGCCTCAGACGTCACTATAGGCTATGCCTCCGACTACCTCTCGGTCTATCTGCTCGGTACAGTGTTCGTACAGCTGTCACTAGGTCTGAACACTTTTATATATACGCAGGGCCGGCCCGGGATAGCCATGACATCGGTCATTATAGGTGCGGCGATGAACATCGTCCTGGACCCTGTCTTCATCTTCGTGCTTGGAATGGGCGTCAAGGGGGCGGCCATAGCCACGGTAGTCTCCCAGGCATGCAGTGCCGCGTGGGTGCTGTCCTTCCTTTGCTCCCGCCTCAGGGCTTCCCTGCACATCGAGTGGAAGGCCATGCGGGTGGACTGGAAGGTCATAGGAGCCACCCTCGCCCTCGGAGTGTCGCCTTTCGTGATGGCCAGCACGGAAAGCATAGTGGGTTTCGTGCTCAACGGCACTCTCAAGCACTACGGGGACATCTATGTCAGTGCCCTGGCCATCATGCAGAGCGCGATGATGCTCGTCAGTGTGCCATTGGCCGGCTTTGCCCAGGGCTTTATCCCCATCGCCAGCTACAACTACGGCCGGGGCGACGCTTCCCGTGTACGTTCCTGCCTCCGTGTGGCTGTCGTCACCATGTTCTCATTCAACCTCATAGTCGTCTTGCTGATGATCCTCTTCCCTTCGGTTGTGGCCTCGATATTCAGTGACGACCCTGAGCTTATTTCCGTTGTTTCCGGAGCTATGCCGCTTTTCCTGGCCGGCATGACCATATTCGGCCTGCAGCGGGCCTTCCAGAACATGTTCGTGGCGCTCGGACAGGCCCGTCTGTCGATATTCATTGCCCTGCTGCGCAAGATAATCCTCCTCGTGCCGCTGGCCCTGACCCTTCCGGGGCTGATGGGTGTGAGGGGAGTCTTTGCCGCCGAGGCCATATCCGACGCTACTGCGGCAATCTGCTGTACCGTCCTGTTCCTCATCATGTTCCCGAGGATTCTGAGAAGAAACTGCCACCGTTCATAGAATGGTTAAAACAGTTTTTCAAAATGATTGTAACATTTTTACCCGTTCCGGCGTCATAGGTTCAGAAGTTTTTAAAAAGAGAAAAAATTATGAAACGAGTTTTTGCAACTGTTGTTCTGAGCCTGCTGCTTCTGTCGGCGGCAGTACTGCCCGCAGGGGCCCGGAATGTCGAGAGTCTTTATGAACGCTATGCCGGAAAGCCCGGTGCCGAGTCCGTCTCTGTAGGCAGGTTCTGGATCAGTCTCGCCAAACTGGTCGTCGCCTTCGGCCAGGAAGAGACGGAAATGTCCGATGACGAGACGGATGTGGCGCTCAAGACTCTCTCGCACATAAGTTCGGTAAGAGTGGCCGACCTGAGCGGCTGTAGCGAGAATGTGCTTGCACAGTTTGCGGAAGATGTTGCGGACTGCTCTACAGACGGTTATGAACTGCTGACACAGGTGCGTGATGAGGGGGACGATCTCAGGGTGCTGGTCCGTAGGGACGGGAATGTCATCCGGGAGATGGTGGTGATATCCGCTGGAGACGATCCGGCCGTCATTCAGATAGAGGGCAGTATAACAGAACAGGAGGCGGCCGAGTATATGGCCTCGTCAATACAGTAGGTGAGTCCCGGCCTATGGACATCGAAGAGTTCAAATCAGTTTTCCTCCCCCTCGGTCCTCTGCTCTACCGTCTGGCGTTCCGTATGCTCGGGGCTGAGGAGGACGCCCGGGATGCAGTGCAGGAGCTTTACGTCAAGCTCTGCCGCGATGGCGATAGGGCTCTCCGGAGTGCCAATCCCCAGGGCTACTGCGTGCGGATGATGCAGAATGTCTGTGCGGACTTCCTGCGGCGGGGCAGGCGCAATGTTCTCCGCAGGGCTGCGGATGTGGAGGAGGTAAGGGGAGGCCCGGTAGTCGAGGCGGCGGATACCCCGATAGAAGGCCGTGAAGATGCGGCTCTGGTGCGTAGGGCTCTGGCCGCAATACCTCCGAAATTACGGGAGGTGGTGATACTACGGGATCTGGAGCAGATGGAGATGTCCGAGATAGAGACTTTGACAGGCATGAGTCAGGTCAATATCCGGGTGACTCTGTCCCGGGGAAGGAAGATGCTTAAAGAAAAAATTGAAAAATTTATAAACAGGTAGGATTTTTAAAAATGGACAGGGATTTAAAAATATCTGAATTGTCGGAGCGTTTCTATGCCGGACAGACTTCCCGCGTAGAGGAACGGGAGCTGGCAGACAGACTGGAGGAGGCATCTGCTGAAGACAGGACTCTTCTGAAAGGGCTTTCTGAACTCAGGGTCTCCGATGATGAAATACCGGTTCCGGAGGATCTGTCCCGGACGATAGAGCAGGCAGTAGACCGTGAGTTGGGCCGCCGCCGGAGTTGGATGAGGCTGGTCGCTTCCATTTCTTCGGTCGCCGCTGCGGCTGTCATCGCCGCAGTAGCACTCATAATGCCTGTCGATACGTACGAACCGAAGGATACTTTCGAGGATCCGGCCCTTGCATACGCCGAAACAGTCAGGGCGCTGGAGATGGTAGGGGAGAATCTCGGCAAGGGACTGGCAAAAGCCGGCAACAGCATGGACCGGGCCGGGGACATGGTCTCAAAAACAATGGAATCAGTTCAAAGTAAAGTTAATAATAAGTAAAGGTTATGAAAAAAGTCGTTTTAAGTGCCGCCTCTATCGCGGCATCGTTCCTACTGCTCTGTGCTGCAGCTCCGTTCTCGTCAGCTGCGGTTTCTGACAGCCATCTTGTAGCACCCGTTGTCTCAGGAGAGACAGGTAACCGGACGGAGGAAGACAATGTCAAGGCACTTTACCGGAAATACGAGAACAATCCGGCAGTCACTACAGTCTACGTGTCGTCCGCCATGTTTGATCTTCTGCGCAATCTGGATGTGAGTGTCACGGGCAGCGTGCAGGTAGATGGCGACGGTGGTTCAACGGATGTGGATACTGAGGAACTTTCACAGATGTTCGCAACCATCTCCAGCCTTACCGGTCTGTATATTCTGTCAACCGAGGACCAGGCAGTCGCCTCTGACATGCGTCAGAATATCCGGGTGGACGGGGACTATGTGCAGCTCATGAAGGTCAAGGACGGTGGAGACAAGGTGGATTTCTACTACAAGTCCCCTGACGGGAAGCGTATTGTGGAATTCCTGATGCTCGCGGACTCCGATGAGGAGACCGTGGTCATCCAGTTCGAGTCCGACAGCCTTACTTTCGATGATGTCGCCGGACTCGCAGCGACAATGGCCCAGGGAGACTAGGTGATAGGCGAAGGGCTTGCCGGAGGTGTGTTGAAACGGTTATAACGGTTATAAACGGCTATAAACGTTTATAGCCGTTTTTACATTGCTATGGTTTGAAATTTCGTTTATATTTGCATTCGAATAAATAGAAAAAGTATGGCAAAAGAACTCGAACAGACAGATGTCGCTGCAGCTAACGCCGCGAAACTCAAGGCTCTGCAGGCAACGATGGACAAGATTGAAAAGGATTTCGGCAAGGGTGCCATCATGAAGCTGGGAGACCGTCCGGAAGGTGACGTGTCAGTAATACCCTCAGGCTCTATCGCTCTGGACCATGCCCTTGGTGTAGGAGGCTATCCCCGGGGAAGGGTGATCGAGATATTCGGCCCTGAGTCCAGCGGTAAGACTACACTGGCCATACATGCCATAGCGGAGGCCCAGAAGGCCGGTGGCTTCGCGGCCATCATCGATGCGGAGCACGCATTTGACCGTACCTACGCGAAGAATCTTGGAGTGGATGTGGATACACTTCTCATATCCCAGCCGGACAACGGCGAGCAGGCTCTTGAGATAGCCGATGACCTGATCCGGAGCGGGGCCATAGACATCATAGTGGTGGACTCCGTGGCCGCCCTGACTCCCAAGGCGGAGATTGAGGGCGAGATGGGAGACCAGAAGATGGGTCTGCAGGCCAGGCTTATGAGCCAGGCGCTGAGGAAGCTCACCGCCAATATCTCGAAGACCAACACCTGCTGCATCTTCATCAACCAGCTGCGCGAGAAGATAGGAGTGATGTTCGGCAATCCCGAGACCACCACAGGCGGAAATGCATTGAAGTTCTATGCCTCTGTACGTATTGACGTGCGCAAGGTCACCCAGCTCAAGGACGGGGATGATCCCACCGGCAACCGTACCCGCGTCAAGATCGTCAAGAACAAGATGGCTCCTCCTTTCCGCAAGGCCGAGTTTGATATCGTATTCGGCGAGGGTATCTCGAAGATAGGCGAGATCGTGGATCTCGGCGTGGAGTTCGACATCATCAAGAAGAGCGGCTCATGGTTCAGTTACGGTGAGTCCAGGCTGGCCCAGGGCCGGGATGCGGTCAAGAAACTGCTCATGGACAATCCGGAGCTTACAGAGGAGATAGAGCATAAGATAAGAGAGGCCATAGAGAAAGTTGAGGATTAATTAAGAAGTAAAGACCACTTACCATGCAGACAGTATTAAGCGGTATCCGCTCCACCGGGCATCTTCATCTGGGCAACTACTTTGGAGCGCTGCGCAACTTCGTGAAGATACAGGACGATTACAATTGCTTTTATTTCATAGCGGACCTGCATTCGCTGACCACCCATCCCCATCCGGATGACTTTCATGCCAATGTCAGGACTATCCTGGCCGAGTATCTGGCTGCCGGCCTCGACCCGGATAAGGTGACAATCTTCGTGCAGAGCGACGTGCCCGAGGTGAGCGAGCTTTATGTCCTGCTCAACATGATAGCCTATAAAGGCGAGCTGGAGCGTACCACTACTTTCAAGGACAAGGTGCGTCTGGCCAAGGCAAAGGCCCGCAACCTGCGCCTGGAGGACATCTCCTATGATGACCACAACGATGAGGGCATCAATATCAGTGCCGGTCTGTTGACCTATCCCGTGCTCATGGCCGCCGATATCCTGATTCACCGTGCTGACTTCGTGCCGGTGGGCAAGGACCAGGAGCAGCATCTGGAGTACGCCAGGGTGATGGCCCGCCGTTTCAACAACATGTACGGTGAGGAGGTCTTCACAGAGCCGCGTGCCTTTAATTTCGGAGGAGGACTCATCAAGGTGCCCGGTCTGGACGGCAGCGGAAAGATGGGCAAGAGCGAGGGCAACGGCATCTATCTATACGATGATGAGAAGACTATCACCAAGAAAGTGATGAAAGCCTTGACGGACAGCGGTCCCGTCGAGCCCAACAGCCCCATGCCGGAGTGTATAGAGAACCTGTTTACCCTTATGGCGCTTGTGTCCGAGCCGTCCACCGTCGAGTATTTCAAGGAGAGATGGAACGACTGCTCAATCCGTTACGGAGACCTCAAGAAGCAGCTTGCCGCGGACATCTGCAAGGTGACTCTGCCGATACGCGAGCGCATCGACGCCATATACAACGATGACGCCTACCTCCACCGCGTAGTCTCCGAAGGTCGCGACAAAGCCCGCGCCTCAGCCTCCGCAACCCTCGCCCTCGCCCGCAAGGCCATGGGATTCAAGGTGTTTTGATGGTTTGTAGAGTGAGAAGATAAAAATGGTGCTGTGTCAAAATAGGCGCAGCACCATCTTGGACAATTTAGTAATTCTCTTTCTTTGGCTCGAAGTATGCCTTGGGATGCTGGCAGGCAGGGCATTTCTCCGGAGCTTTCTTGCCTTTGTGTACGTAACCGCAGTTACGGCACTGCCAGTAGATCTCGCCGTCACGCTCGAAAACAGTACCGGTCTCCATTCTTTCGAGAAGCTTGCGGTAGCGGGCCTCGTGCTCGGCCTCGACCTTTGCTATCATCTCGAATGCCACTGCTATCTCGATGAACCCTTCCTCCCTGGCAACTTTTGCGGCCTCGGGATAGAGTACTGTCCATTCCTCGTTCTCGCCCTCGGCGGCGGCTTTGAGGTTTTCCAGAGTGGTGGAGATTATTCCCGCAGGGTATGTCGACGTTATCTCAACCATACCGCCTTCGAGGAATTTGAAGAACTTCTTGGCGTGCTCCTTTTCCTGCTCGGCTGTCTCAAGGAAGACAGCGGCAATCTGCTCGTAGCCCTCTTTCTTGGCGACACTTGCAAAGTAGGTGTATCTGCCTCTGGCCTGGGATTCTCCGGCGAATGAGGCAAGGAGGTTCTTTTCAGTTCTTGTACCTTTGATAGATGCCATAATGTAATAGTGTTTAAATGTTTTAAGTAATGACAAATATACGCGAAAAGTTTTAATTTTGCACTCTTTTAATGCTTGATTTATGCAGTTGCACAACAAATACGCCTTAGTTACCGGAGGCTCTTCCGGAATGGGGTTGGAATATGTGAGGCTTCTTGCGGAAAGAGGCTACAATGTCATCATTGTGGCTCTTTTTCAAAATGAGACCGATGCCGTTCGGGATGAGATGGCGGCAAAGTGCCCTGGCCTGGATTTCCTGTCGATAGGTATGGACTTGTCGGCGGTGGACGCGCCACGGAAAGTGTTTGATGCGGTCATGGAGCAGAGACCTGATTCCGAGGTGGAAGTGCTTATCAATAATGCGGGAATGCTGCATCCGATGCATTTCCGCAACATGCCTCCTGAGAAGATCAGCAGCATAATCATGGTGCACAACCACGCGACGGCCATGCTTTGCCGGTATTTCATGCCTGCGATGCTGGAGCGGCACAAGGGCTATATTCTCAATATCTCCTCTCTGGCCGCCTGGTTCCCTTTTCCTTTCCTGACGACTTATGCGTCCACCAAGTCCTTTACGAGGATATTCACGCGGGCTCTCAGGACTGAGTGCCAGAAGACGGGCGTGAATGTCAGCTCGATTTATTTCGGGGCTGTGGATACTCCGCTTATAGGTCTGCCGCCACGGCTCAGCAGAATCGCCAGAGGCATCGGGGTAATGATAAAGCCGGACAAAGCCGCCCGTATGGCTCTGGATATGATGTTCAGGGGCAGGTCAGGCAGGATTCCGGGGTTTGTCAACAAGATAGGCTGGCTGTTCGCCCCTCTGATCCGTCCGTGGATATTCGGCCCGATAGAGCGGAAAGTGACGCGCAAGTGGAACTTAAAGTAAGGATTCTGAGGATTTCAGGAACAATTATTGCAAGTGTCTCGGAATAATATGTATCTTTGTAAGTTCGGAAAATGGATGATATGAGTAATGTCCCGTTCAAGTCGGTTGCCACCGCAGTACTTTCGGCAGTCATGCTGCTGGCCTTTCAGTCGTGCAAGAGCCAGTACGAGCTGATGCTGGAGAGCCATGACGTGCCGGCCAAGTACAAGATGGCCTTTGACCTTTTCGATGCCGGCAAGTATGCGAAGGCGGCCAGTATGTTCGAGAGCCTGAAGATAGCAGTGGGAGGTACGGCTCAGGACGATACCGTGCAGTATTATACTGCGTATTCCCATTACTGCTATGGGGATATGGCTGCAGCGGAGCAGGCGTTTGAGTCTTTTATCAATGTATATCCGCGGAGTCCGTTTGCGGACAAGGCCCGTTTTATGTATCTGGACTGTCTGTACAGCAGTACGTACAGGTATGAGCTGGACCAGACACCGACATACAAGGCTCTGGCGGCCATCGCCAATTATCTGATAGATTATCCGGACAATGAGTATGCGGCCCAGTGTCATGCCATGATAGACAATCTGGAGGAGAGACTGGACCGGAAAGAGTACGAGTCCGCCAAACTCTATTATACCATCGAGGATTACAAGGCTGCCCACTATGCGCTCAAGCTGGTGCTGAAGGAGGACGCGGATAATGTCTACCGGGAGGATATCATGTACTATACGGTCATGTCCGCCTACAAGTATGCCCTCAACAGTGTGGTGGACAAGCAGAGGGACAGATACGTGACGTTTACGGATGATTATTTTACGTTTGTCAGCGAGTTCCCCGACTCCAAGTACCGTAAGGAACTGGACGGGCTTGCATCCAAGGTTCAGAAAATATTAAATAAACAATAAAATGGAAATCAAACAGGTACCTACAAACACTATTACCAGGAATCTCTCGGAATTGGCCAAGCCTACCGGCAATATCTACGAGACAGTTATGATTATCGCCAAGAGGGCCAATCAGATCTCCGCCAACGTTAAGCAGGAGCTCAGCCTGAAGCTGGAGGAGTTCTCCAACTATGCCGACACTCTTGAGGAGACTTTCGAGAACCGCGAGCAGATAGAAATCTCGAAGCACTACGAGAGACTTCCCAAGCCGACTCTTGTAGCCATCGAGGAGTTCCGCAACGGCGAGATTTATTACCGTAAGGTGGACGAACAGCAATAGTCTCTTCCAATGCTGAGAGGAAAGCACGTACTTCTGGGTATTACAGGCAGTATAGCCGCTTACAAGGCGGCTTATATTGTACGTCTCCTTGTGAGGGAAGGAGCAGAGGTGAAGGTGGTGATGACCGCGGCAGCCAAGCATTTCATTACTCCGCTGACACTGGCGACATTGTCCCGCAATCCAATTCTCACCGAGTTCTTCAACCCTGAGAACGGACAGTGGAACAGTCATGTATCGCTGGGTCTCTGGGCCGACCTGTATCTGATAGCCCCGGCCTCGGCCAATACCCTGTCCAAGATGGCGCACGGCATAGCCGACAATCTGCTGCTGACGACATATCTGTCCGCCAAGTGTCCCGTGATGGCCGCTCCGGCCATGGACCTGGACATGTACGCGCATCCTGCCACCCAGGAGTCGATGGACATACTCCGGACCCGTGGAGTGGAGATTATCGAGGCCGCTTCCGGGGAACTGGCCAGCGGTCTGGACGGCAAGGGCCGGATGGAGGAGCCCGAGGTCATAGTCAGGAGGATAAAGTCGTTCTTTTCCCGCAGCGGCAGTCTCAGAGGCCGCAGGGCCCTGGTCACATCCGGGCCTACTAGGGAGGCCATAGATCCTGTGCGTTTCATCTCCAATCATTCCTCCGGCAAGATGGCCTCGGCCATAGCGGATGAGCTGGCCCGCAGGGGAGCTGAGGTGACGGTGGTTTCCGGACCGGCTGCGGTAAGGCCGTCGGAGCCGGGCGTTCGGATAGTGGACGTCGTTTCCGCTCATCAGATGTATGAGGCGACTGTGGCGGAGTACGACAGGGGCAGTGACATTACGGTGCTATGTGCCGCCGTAGCGGATTTTACCCCCGAGTCCCCCAGTGCGTCCAAGATTAAGAAAGACGGGGACACCATGACGTTGAGGCTTGTCCCTACGGAGGACATAGCCGCGGCCATAGGCTCGCGCCGCCGTCAGGACGGAGTGGTGGCCGGTTTTGCCCTGGAGACCGACAATGCCGAGGACAATGCCATAGGCAAGCTCCGCCGCAAGAACATGGACATGATAGTGCTGAACTCCCTGAGAGATCCGGGTGCCGGTTTCGGTACGGATACCAACAAGGTGACGTTTTTTTTCCGCAACGGGGACAGTCAGTGTCTTCCGCTGGAGTCAAAGGCCGATGTCGCCGTCGCACTTGTAGACCGACTTGAAAGACTGCTGGGACAATGCTGAGCCGTCTGTCCATATCCAACTACGCTCTTATAAGCTCTCTGGACATCACGTTTCCGGACGGTCTGGTGATAATCACAGGAGAGACCGGTGCCGGCAAGTCCATACTTCTGGGAGCACTTTCCCTTGTTCTGGGCAAGAGGGCTGACTCCTCGGTCTTCAGCGACAATACCCGCAACTGCGTGGTGGAGGCCGAGTTCCACGACAAGTCAGGAGAGGAGTATATTCTCCGCAGAGTAATCACCCCTGCCGGACGTTCCCGCTCGTTTCTCAACGACGAGCCGGTGTCGCTGGCGGAACTTGCGGCCATATCGGGCCGTATAATCGACGTACACGGCCAGCATCAGCATCTGCTGCTTACCGACCCCGACTACCGGCTCGGGGTAATAGACCATTGTGCAGGTACGGCTCCGCTGCTGGATGAGTATAAGAGCATATATGACGAGTATGCTGCAGTAGAGGAGGAGGCGGCCTCGCTTGAAAAAACAATCGCAGAGGCGGAGAGGGATGCCGAGTACCGTCAGTTCCAGTTGGATAAGTTGCGGGAGGCCGCCCTTGTCCCGGGAGAGATGGAGGCTCTGGAGCAGGAGCAGAAGGCCCTGGCCCATGCGGAGGACATCCGTGCAGGCCTGGAGGCGGCCTATGCCGGTCTTAATCCCCAGGGCATATCTGTCTCGCAGCTGCTTAAGGATGCCGCTGCCCGCCTGTCAAAATTCTCGGCCTGGGATGACCGGCTTGGGTCTCTGGCCGCCCGATTGGAATCCTGCAAGATAGAGATTTCGGACATAGAGAGAGAAATAGAAGGCATATCTTCCTCCGTTACGGTCTCACCCCGGAGACTGGAGGAGGTGGAGGAGAGAATGTCGCTGATATATTCTCTGGAAAGAAAATATGGCTGTGCCGATGTGGATGAGCTTATCGCCCTGAGGAATTCTCTGGCGACAGCCCTCGGTGGTACGGAGCAGATGCAGGACAGGCTGTCGGCTCTGAGGCACAGGCAGCAGGAACTGGGAAACCAGAGGGAGGCTCTGGCCCGCAGGCTTTCGGAGCAGCGTCAGGCTGCGTCCGAGGCTCTTTCCGGAGCTCTGCAGGAGGCTGTCAGGTCTCTGGAGATGCCTCATGCCGTATTCAAGGCTGTAGTCTCAGCCAAGGATAGATTGACGGCAACAGGTGCTGATACTCTGGACTTCATGTTCTCGGCCAACGGGGAGCATTCTCTCAGAGATATCTCCAAAGTCGCGTCCGGCGGAGAGCTCTCAAGGGTCATGCTGGCACTCAAGGGACTTCTGGCAAGGTACACCTCCATGCCGGCCATGATATTCGACGAGATAGACACCGGAGTGTCAGGCAGGATTGCCGACAAGATGGGCGACATGATTGGCCGGATGGGGCAGGATATGCAGATAATCGCCATTACGCATCTGCCTCAGATAGCCTCGAAGAAAGGCTCTCACTATCTTGTGTACAAAGAGTTCGGTACTGACGGGAAGGCCGCCACGGGTATCCGCCGCATAGAGGGCGAGGAGAGGGTCATGGAAGTGGCCCGTATGCTGAGCGGCTCGGAACTGACGACGGCGGCTGTACAGAATGCCCGCGAGCTTCTGAGTAAGGCAGGAAACGATTAACAATCATTCATATATACTGTCAATGGAAAGAAAAGAACGTCTCGACCTTCTCCGCAAGGTCCTTGCCGGGGACGATATCTCGGCTATGATTATCCCTTCGACGGATCCGCATTTCGGGGAATACATTCCTGATCATTATAAGGTGCTGGAATGGCTGTCCGGCTTTACCGGAGAGGCTGCTACACTGGTCGTTACTCAGAAGGAGGCCGCGCTGTGGGTGGATTCGAGGTTTTTCATACAGGCAGCGGCCCAGTTGGAGGGCAGCGGCATAGAGATGATGAGGCTCAAAGTCGAGGGCACTCCTTCGATAGCGGAGTGGCTGAAAGCCCGTCTGGAGGCGGATGACATAGTCGCCATGGACGAGGACCTTTTCTCCTATTCGGAGTATATGGAGATGATGGATTCGCTGACCCCTCTGTCTCCGGCTTTGATCGAGGACCCTTTCGACAAAGTCTGGAAAGATCGTCCGGCCCTGCAGTTCAACCCTGTCCGCTATGTGGACGAGAGCATCAGCGGGGAGTCCGTATCGTCCAAGCACCGCCGTCTGGTGGAGAGACTTAAGGGGCCCGTGCCATTTGCCTATATAATAACAGCTTTGGACGAGGTGGCATGGCTGTGCAATATCCGCGGTACGGACATCGAGTACAATCCCCTGGCCCTGTCCTATGCGGTGGTTACGGAAGAGTGCGTGACCCTTTTCCTGCGTCAGGAGATGCTGGAGCACGAGGCCGCTGTTGCCCTGCATGGGCAGGGCGTGGTAATGAGGGACTACGAGGAGTTCGGACGGTTCCTGAAGGCGCTGCCCAAGACGTGCGTGAGGATTTTCTCTTCCGGCAGGATAACCGCAAAATACTTCTTTGCGGCTATGGACAATGTGCATCAGCACTCTCCGTTCAGTCCATATATTCCCGATCCGGTGCCGGGCGGAACACTTGCCATGATGAAGGCTGTCAAGAACGCTGTGGAGCTGGAAGGCTTCCGCAGGGCTTTCATGGAGGATGCGAAGGCTATGGCAAAGGTCATTGACTGGGTCAAGGCCAATATCGGCAGCGGTATTACAGAATACGATGTGGCCATGAAGCTTATAGAGTGCCGCAGCGAGTGCCCTGACTATCTGGGTGAGAGTTTCCCGGCCATAGTCGCATTCGGAGCGAATGCCGCCATGCCTCATTATATGCCTTCTGAGCGGGGCAGTGCGGTTATCCGCCCCGAGGGTTTTCTGCTGATTGACACGGGGGCCCAGTATACTTACGGCACTACGGACACTACCAGGACTATTCCGCTCGGTCCCTTGACACAGAGGCAGAGAGATGACTATACCGCTGTCCTGAAAGGCATGATAGACCTGAGCATGGCTGTGTTCCACAAGGGGATGAGAGGCTGTCTGCTGGATATCCTGGCGCGCGGTCCGGTGATGAGGGCCGGACGGATGTATCTGCACGGCACCAGTCACGGCATAGGCCATAACCTGTGCGTGCATGAGGGCCCTCAGAGCATCCGCATGGAGGAGAACAGAGTACCGCTGCAGGAGGGGATGGTGATGTCCAACGAGCCGGCGGCGTATATTGAGGGTGAGTACGGTATCCGTCACGAGAACGTAATCACCGTCGTATCGCATGAGGGGCATGAATACGGGGACTTCTACAGGTTCGAGACCCTGACAGCCCTTCCCATAGACCTCTCACCGGTCAATTTCGACATGCTTGACTCAGCGGAGAGGTCCTGGATAGAGGAATTCAATGCCCGTTGCTGCGTTATCGCTCAGTGACGACAGTCCAGCCTTTGGTGAAGCATATATCCTTGAAGGCCCGGTTCTCACAGCCGGAGCCGGGAGCGACCGGAAGGAAGAGCACATCCGATTGGAGCAGGCTCTTCCTTTCGTTTATTATCGCGGAAGGGAAGTCCTTGCCGTATGTGCTCATGGCCTCGACAAAGAATGTGAGGATGTCATATCCCTGATAAGAGAAGTCCGTAGGCTCGGTATTGAATGCTTCCCGGTATCTGTTGATAAACTCTACAGTAAGCGAGTCATTGTAGTCGATATAGTAGGACATGGCCAGCCGCAGGTCCAGTGCGTGGAGATAATTGAGCTCAATGGTCTCATAGTTTTTCCACCGGCTCAGGCCGTAGACCTCTATATCATAGTTGCGTGAGCTTTTGATCACATTGAGATTTCTCAGCGCATCCGTTATGAAGGCCTCGTTCATGGAAGGAATCAGGACCTTATTGAGACGGTGCGGATTCAGGGACAGGCTCATAAGGCTGTCTATGCCCCGTCCGCTCAGGAAATCGTAAGTGAATGTATTGAACTGCAGACCGTTGTCCTTGAGTTCTGCGAAAGTTTCCAAAGTCAGATCCGTACTGTCCGTACCTGATTCGTAGATTATGGTTATGGACGAGGCAGTGTCCTGTAGGCTGTCGCCGGACATCTTGTCTATCAGATGTGCCAGGGCCAGGTCGGACTGTGGCGGGAACAGGTAGAAGTAAGGATTGCCCTCTGCCAGGGATGCGGTGTTGGGGTCGAGCGGGGATACCACAGGTATGTGCCTGCTTTTGGCAAATGCGGCGACAGGCTGGAGGTCTCTCTCCGAGATCGGACCGATGATGAGCTCGCTGCCTTTGAGCGCTCCGCTGGCTATCATCTCCCAGGAACTGTTGTAACGACTCAGATCCACGGTGTTGAGCACAAACTGCTCCATCATGCCTTTTTCCTTCAACTCTCCCGCTGCTGTCAGGATGCCTGCGTAGAAATCAGCGGTATATGCGTTCATGTCATCTGTCAGCCGGCTGGCGTTGAACGGCAGGACTACGGAGATTACGTAAGGCCCTTCGTCGTAGACTTCGAATGTGCGCTCAAGTTCCTGAATGACAGCAATACTCTGTGTCTCTGACTGAACCGCGGGAGTGACCTCGCTGTCTTCATGTACGGACGGGGCGGACTGCATGCTGCTCACGAATTCCTTGTCCGGAATCATAATTCCCCGTATCCGTTTGCCGGAAGCGGTATCTATATCGTTGAGGGCGATGAGGGCCTCTACTGTTACGTTGAATTTCACCGCGACATCGTCAAGGGTCTCATACCACTTGACGTTGTACTTCCTGTATTTTTTCTTTTTGACTGTACGCTGCGGTTTCTCCGTCTCCGCTTTCGGCTTCTCAGAACTCTGCTCTACGGTCGGCTGCCTGCTGTTGTCCGCAGACGGTGCGGCTGCTGCCTGAGGTATGTACAGGAGCATACCGGCCTTGAGACCCTCGGTCAGGGACGGATTGACTTTCTGAATGGCATCTGTCGGAACTCCATAGGCTTTTGAGATGGAGTAGAGAGTCTGTTTCGGCAATACCTTGTGCAGGTAGAATATCTCTCCGTTCACGTTGACTTTGTCCTGGGAAATCTCAACTGGTGCAGGTACGAAATCCTGGGCCGATGCATACGGAACTGCGGCAGCGGCCAACAGCAGGAGGCAGAGAGCGGTAGTCAGCAGTCTCATACGAGTCGGGCAAGGGTGTTGTTGATATTGTTCTCGATACGGGCATAGGGGTCGTCACCGTACTCGGCCGGCTCAAACCGCTTGCCTGTGATGTGCTCGAACAGTTCTATATACCTGTCGGATATGATTTTGACGCGCTCATCGGTCATCTCGGGAATCATCTGCCCGGACTGGCCGCTGAATCCGTTCTCCATCAGCCATTCGCGAACAAACTCCTTGGAGAGCTGTCTCTGTGGCTCGCCCTTGGCGAATCTTTCCTCATAGCCGTCTGCATAAAAGTACCTGGATGAGTCCGGAGTATGAATCTCGTCTATCAGATATATCTCACCGTCTCTCTTGCCGAATTCGTATTTGGTGTCCACAAGGATAAGACCTCTCTGTGCGGCCATCTCCGTGCCTCTACGGAACAGCCGAAGGGCGTAGTCTTCTATTTTGGCATAATCTTCAGGGGATACCAGGCCGCGGCGCAGTATCTCTTCCTTGGAGATATCCTCGTCATGTGTGCCGATCTCGGCTTTTGTCGTGGGGGTGATGATAGGGGTCTCGAATTTCTGGTGCTCCCTCATTCCGTCCGGGATGGGAACGCCGCAGATCTCACGGGCTCCGTTCTTATATGCCCTCCATGCACTGCCGGTAAGGTAGCCTCTGACTATCATCTCAATCGGCAGGCCCTGACATTTGTATCCTATGGTGACCATCGGGTCCGGTGTGGAGATTTTCCAGTTCTGGACTATGTCGGATGTGGCGTCCAGGAACATGGATGCTATCTGGTTCAGCACCTGGCCCTTGTATGTTATGCCTTTGGGCAGGATGACGTCAAAGGCGGATATCCTGTCGGTGGCGATCATGACTATGAAGTTGTCGTCTATGGTGTAGACATCGCGTACCTTGCCCTCGTATTTGCCTGTCTGATGTCTGAAATTGAAGTCTGTCTGTGTAATTGCTTTCATAACCGGGTATTTTATAATGTGTCGTAAAAATCTGTCAAGTTGGAGCAGAACCGTCCCCATGACAGCCGCTCCTTTTCCTTTC
>DVHR01000011.1 GCA_018711925.1 Candidatus Coprenecus pullicola | reverse complement strand
CCTGGGACAATGTCCTTAAGTATCTGTATTACAGTATTTATGGGGGATGCGCGATAAAGGCCGAGCTGAATTACTCAAAAGCCATGGAGTACTATCAGAAAAGTTATCATTATGCGTCCCTTACTATGAGTCCCGGGAACCGTCTCGGCGTTCTCATGGACATCATCTATCTCTTCTACATCAGGTCCGACAGGCAGGGTATGGAATATGCCGAGGAAGCTTACAAGCTGGTGGAGTATTCTTCATTAGTTGACAATAAGGCCTCTGCCAGCCTTATGATGGCCATGATGCTGCATGTCTGCGGTCAAGATGCCGAGGCACTCAAGTATATCGGCCCGGCCTGGGATCTGGCCCGCCGCGGCGAGGTGGTGACTCTCTATGCGCTTATCTGTAAGGTATATGCAGATATCAATTCATCCTCAGGCAATTATGCCGAGGCTGAGAGATATTATATATCGGCTCTGGAGTATGCGCATTATGCGGATGCCGGGACAGAGACCTTTGTGTATCTGGATTATGGAAGGATGCTTATGTCTTCAGGGCAGTATGCTGAGGCCGAGGATATGTTTGAGAGAGGACTGGATGTCTCGTACAGGCATGACAATCACGAGTGCCGCAAGGAACTGTTGTCCTGTCTGATAGACAATGCCCTTATCCAGAACCGCAATGATGAGGCTGTGTCGTGGCTGGAGAATTACAGGGCTTACCTTGACAGTGTCTCCAACAGGAAGAGAGAGCTGGAGTTCAATTCCATGCTTATGTCTATCCAGAAGATGAAGTATGAGAACATGGCGCAGGCGGCAGAGCTGGATCATCTTAAGACCAGGCAGCGGATGCTGATTTATATAGCTGTCCTCCTAATAGCAGTTCTCGTGATGCTGTTTCTGCTGTTCTTATATCGGCATCAGCGCAATACCTACAGGCTGCTGGTCGAGAAGCATCAGCGGTATGTGGAGGAGTTCAAGAGGAAGCAGGAACTGGAGGTTGCTGCCAAGCAGAATGGGGAGAAGCGCCAGGACTCCGTTGTTACAGAAACAGACCGCGAGCTGTTTGCAAAAGTTGAGAACCTTATGCGGGAGCAGAAGGTGTATAGGATGAAGTCTTTGACAAGAGACAGTCTGGCTGATATACTTGGAACAAACAGAACCTATCTTTCAAGGGCTATAAACAGTATGTCGGGAAAGTCTTTCAGCGACTACCTCAATTCATGGCGCATAGTAGAGGCTACTCTGATTATGTCCGACAAGTCGGTGGACATACCTCTCAAGCAGCTCGCTGATGATCTGGGATATAGCTCGATATCTGTGTTTTACCGTTCTTTTCAGAAAGAGACCGGTGTCACTGCCGGAAGATATATGAAGGAAGTGAGGGCCGTATAACGTACTTTATGACAAAATGGCAAATTTGTCGTTTTGCCATTATTAATATTTGATAATCAGATACATATCGGATAGTTTTGCGTTGAACAAATTAAAACGCATCCGATATGAAAAAACAAATTGCCTTTATTCTTATTTCTGCATTTGCAGCAGCGTTCACTTCGTGTAACAATGACGACAACGGTCGCGACAATGTAGGGTTCAGTCCGAAGTCAGACCAGCAGATGACGGTCGGACCTGAGGCCGGTACCCATACTATCTATTACGACATAGCCAGCCCTACCGGGGCATCCGTGGCCGCTGAAGTCAGTCCAAATGTTGACTGGATTGAGGAGGTCAATACGACAAGCGCGTATGGAGAGGTCTATTTCACCGTGTCCGTCAACAGTGGCAATGAGTCCAGAACTGCGGATATTGTTCTGACCTATGAGGGACAGGCTCTTGAATTTACCGTGACGCAGGAGCCCTATGCCTCATTCACCATATCTGTGCAGGAAAGCGAGTGTACTACCGGTATGGTGGTTTGGAAAGTGGTTCCGCCGGATCCTGAGCTTACGTATGTAAGTATGGCTGTGGATAAGGCTACATGGGACTCTTTTGACTCGTATGAGGAGTATATAGCGTATGACATTGAGTATTTCCAGGAGCAGGCGGCAAAACGCAATCTGTCATACGAGGAGTTTCTCGAGAAATATGTTCTCAAGCAAGGAGAGGGTACGTATTCTGCGGAGGACCTGAGTGCGGATTCCGATTATATCGTGTATGCCTATGGAATGGATGCTGCCGGTAATATCCTGACGGATATGTATTATGCGCAGGCCAAGACTCTTCCTGTCACACCTGAGGATGTCGTTTTCGAGTTGTCGGTGGAGCAGAATGTCGAAGAATGGACGCTGACCATATCGGCTGTGCCCAATAACGATGAGGTGCGCTATCTGATGGATGTATACAATGGCACAAATACTCCGGAGGCGATAGCCGAGTCATATCAGGAGATGCTGGATGAGATAATATATCTGCTTCCGATACTTGGCGGTGGAACGGTATATGATTACTTTATGGAAATGTCCTACCAGGGAGAGGCCACAAGTACTCCCATAGATATACCGATGGCATCGGAGTTCACAGCTTTCGCGGTAGCGATAGATGTCTATACCGGCCAGATAATCTCCAATGTCTCGATGCTGGTGTGTGAATCGGAAATTTAAGTTGTAAAGCTCATCAGAAGAGCTCGGCCAGCATGCAGCGGGCCGAGCCTCCTCCGTGAGTCTCGATATAGTCCAACTGGGGGGAGAGCAGCTTGTAGTGAGCGCTCAACTCCCGGTTTTGTTCTGTGGTCAGGCTTTTACGGGCGGAAGCTGACATTACCAGGATCGGTCTGCCCTCGGTATTGTGCAGCTCCAGCATGTTGCCCGCGAAATGCTCCAGCTGGTCGAACGATATGTCCAGTATTTTTTTTCCGCTGTCCCTGATGGAGCCAAGCACTCTGTCCCTGTCCTCGGACTTTATGGATTCAGTGCAGATGATGCAGTAGGCGGTGCCGAGACTCATCAGCACATTGGTGTGATAAACATCTACGTTGTTGCGGTCGTAGGCCTCGAAAAATACGGACGTGTAACCCATTTGTTTGCAGAAATCCGCAAGTACCTGCTCCGATGTCCGGTAGGATTTGCAGGCGTAAACAACTCTGTTATCCCTGTCAAGAACCATGCTTCCTGTTCCTTCGAGGAAGAGATTGTCATTTTCCCACCATGTCAGGTCGATGAGACGGCGCACCTCGAAATTCTTTCTCACTGTTTCCAGTACTTCCGGCTTGCGCTCGTTCCTCCGGTTGACAGCGGACATAGGGTAAAGGACGAGGGTGCCGTCCTCGTGGGTGCTGAACCAGTTGTTGGGGAAAATGGAGTCGGGAGTGTGCGGATGGGGAGTGTCCTCCGCGATGACTACGTCTATCTTATTGGCCCTGAGCAGGGCAACGTAAGAGGTGAACTCGCGCAGAGCGTTCTCCTGGGTTGAGGACTCGCGTCCCGGACGGGAGAATGCGTTGTTGCCGCCTGTCTCAGGATTGAAGGCGAAACGGGCGGGTTTGACCATCAGTACTCTGGATGTCGTCTGCATAATGTCTTTAGATATGTTCAAATACGTCTTTGATGATGCTTACAGCTTCGCGGAGCTGCTCCTCGTTGATTACCAGAGGCGGGGCGAAGCGGATTATGTGAGTGTGGGTCGGCTTTGCCAGCAGGCCCTTCTCGGCCATGGCCAGGCATATATCCCATGCCTCAAGGCCTTTCTGTGGCTCTGTGATGACGGCATTGAGCAGACCTTTTCCGCGTACGGACTTGAAGAAAGGCGACTGTATCGCGGATATCTCCTCGCGGAATATTCTGCCCAGCTTGTCAGCGTTCTCGGTCAGATGCTCGTCCCGTATCACTTCGAGGGCGGCTACTGCCACTTTTGCTGCCAAAGGGAAGCCTCCGAATGTGGAGCCGTGCTCTCCGGGTTTTATGGTGAGCATGATCTCGTCATCCGCAAGGACGGCCGAGATGGGCAGTACTCCTCCTGACAGCGCCTTGCCTATTGTGATCATGTCAGGACGTATGCCCTCGTGGTCGCATGCGAACATGCGTCCGGTGCGTCCTATGCCGGTCTGTACCTCATCAGCCACGAAGAGTACATTGTGCTTCTTACAGAGGTCGTAGCACTCTTTCAGATAACCGTCGTGCGGCACGTATACGCCTGCCTCGCCCTGAATCGGCTCGGCCAGGAAGGCCGCTACCCTGTCGCCTTTTTCCTCCAGCACCTTGCGTAGGGCCTCGCTGTTATCGTATGGAATGGAGATGAAGCCAGGAGTAAAGGGACCGTATTGTGAGTAGCTGTCGGGGTCAGTGGATATGGATACGATAGTGATGGTCCTGCCGTGGAAATTACCCTCGCAGGTGATTATAAGAGCCTCGTTCTCAGGGATTCCCTTTTTTATGTATCCCCATCTGCGGGCCAGTTTCAGTGCCGTCTCGACAGCCTCGGCTCCTGAGTTCATGGGAAGCAGCTTGTCATAGCCGAAGAATTTCGTGGCCATTTCCTCGTATGGCCCAAGGCAGTCGTTGTAGAATGCCCTTGAGGTCAGGCACAGCCTTTGGGCCTGGTCGCACAGGGCCTTTACTATTTTAGGATGGCAGTGTCCCTGGTTGACAGCCGAATAAGCAGAAAGGAAATCATAGTAGCGTTTTCCGTCCACGTCCCATACGTATACGCCTTCTCCTTTCGAGAGGACTACAGGCAGTGGATGGTAGTTGTGAGCCCCGTATCTTTCTTCGAGGTCAATGTAGTGCCGGGCTTTCTGTGATATGTTCATAAGCGTGAATATTAGAAGTATCGCAAAATTAGCAAACTTTACTGTTTTTGCAAGTCTGTACAGGGTGTTCTGTGTAAAAAAAAAAAGGACGCACCTGGTACGTCCTTTCTGTTTATCTCAGACTGTGTATTTCTTTATGCGGTTCAAGGCATGGGCCTCTCAACTTTCCTGTCGGTATTCGACGCTCTCAGGAAGGAGGCTCCCGGGGCATCAAGTACGGTGGCTGTTTCTCCGTCGTATTCTATTGTCTTTATGTAGATGTCTCCATCGGCAGTCGCATCATCTTTGATGAAATATGCGAATACATAGTAAGTGTCCTCATTCTTGAATGTTGAGGAGGTGGTCGCCGGTCCTTGCTTTACGTTGGCCCATGAAGTCACAGGCATAAATGCGAGATATTGGGACATATAATCGTATTCAAATTCGAAGCATCTTTCAGCAGCGGTTCCATCGGTAATACCACTATTCTGAAGGGTGCTTTCGCTGTTCCAGTTCAAGTTGTAGTATTTGTCGTTGGTGTAGGGCGTTGCGACAGCTGAGAAAGTATTGCCTGTCACCTCTACTTCTAGGGTTATACCGTTGTCGGTGACTTCGGGAACATCTGTAATGAATATCTCTCTGGCTATGCTCGTAGTCCTTTCAGGATAGCTGCCTGAATTGTCTATTCCATAGCACCATACGGCATATTCAGTGCTGGGATTCAATTTGCCTTGCTTGCGGTTCTGCTCCCCGTGCTTGATAATCAGATTGATATACCCCTGCAGACTTTGTCCCATCACGGCCGCAGTACTTTCCATAATAGTGAGGTCCTCAGTGAAAAGCGCGTCGTCGTCAAGACCATTTATCTCGCTGGCTTCGTCAACCCATACGATGAAAGGCATGGACAGGTCGTCCGGCACAATAGTGATGTCGGCTGTCGAATAGGTAATGTCGGTAACCGTTATTGTGAAAGGGGCGTCTGACGGATTGTCGGGATCATCCGGGTTATCCGGATCGTCCGGGTTATCAGGATCGTCCGGATTATCAGGATCATCAGTGCCGTCGGCCGCTTCCTGAACTATGCGCACCGAGAACGACTGGGGCTCTCCTCCGGTATAGATATAAGTTACCTCCATGGATGCCTCACGTATCTCCTCGCTTTCATTTGCGGAGGCATTGAATGAGACTATTCCGGGCGTTTCCGTGTTGATGTCGTCAATCCATCCCTCTGGAGAGACAGATGCCTCTATCCTGCCGTCGTCTGCCGGATGGTCAATGTAGTATGTCAGGTTGTATTGTCCTCCCTCCTTTAATACGTTGATGTCTTCAGTAGTCGTAGGCGTCAGGACCGGAACTTCCGTTTCCTGTTTCTGCTGTGTGTCACATGACAGTATTGCCATAGCGCAGATAGTTGTCCATAACAATTTTTGATAATGCATGACTGTTAGTTTTATTAAGTTGATAAATAGGTGATGTGTCTGTTTCAGAAGGCCAGTATGAATCTGGTGGAATACAGGGAGGAGTTGTTCTTTGAGTTGGTCGCCACCATCTTGTAGCAGAAAGAGATGGCATATGCCTTGTCTATGGCGTTTACCTCCTCGGTGCTGGAAGAATAGAATCCGTATCCGTCTGTACCTATGGGTTGTGCGTCAGGCAGTGTCTCCAACTTGGCATTAAGCATGTCATAGTTGTCGGAGCCCGGAAGAGTACCGGCATACGCATCTGTCTCCTTATAGCACATGATTATGTATTCCTTTATTGACGGAAGATACCAGTCACTGGTGCCTGCGGGTGCCGGATTGGTCTCCCTGTACTGCAGCACGGCCTGGACTGCCTCCACCGGCCACTTGCTGTTTGCCGGGTCGGCGTTGAAGGCCTCAATGGCACAGGTGTTATTGTATCCGAGCATTTTGTTGATATTGTCGTCGGAATTGGAGGACGTGGCAATGGATGTGAACTCAGTGTTGGCTCTTACCCATTCGTCTACAGTCCTGCCGTATTGGAAGTATGCGGACTGCCACGGGACGTATTCGTCTCCTGATATTGCGACTGCCAGTCCATGGGTGCATTCCGGATGGTCGGCCTGGAGGGTCGGATCGTCCTTTGCCGGATTGCCTGTATAGAATACTATTCCTATGACTTCTTTGTCTGCGTCAAGGTCTGAGGACCATGTGCCGTCAGAATAAAAGTAGTCACCGACTTCCGGCTCATCTGCGGGAGGCTCTGTCTTCCCGGCTGTTACGGTGATTGTGGACGAGCCGTGAACTTCGCCCGATGAGGCTGTCACCGTGGCTGTGCCCTCGCTTACTGCCGTCACGGTCCCTGAGGCGGAGACTGTTGCGACGGTGTTGTCGGAGGATGTCCATTCAAGGACGACAGTTCCGGACTGCTTTGGCAGTATTATCGGTGTCAGTGTGGCGGAGTCCCCCGCTTCCAGTTCCAGGGAAGAAGGGTTGATGAGGATGCTTTCAATTATTAAGGAGTCCGATGGCGGGTTTTCAGGAGTGCCGGTCCCGGTGCTGTCCTTATCGCAGGATGCAAAAACAAAGGCTGTGGCTGTGACGATACAGGATAGGATCAGTTTCTTCATTAAGCATGTATTAATAATCTGTTGCAAAATAAAGGAAAATTTATGACAATTGGAACAAAAGGTGAAGAAAAATTAGTGTTTCAATGAAAATTGTGTATCTTTGCAGCCCGTTTAATTTGACGGGAATAATGTAAAGTTAAGATTAACAAACATTTATGCCAACAATTCAACAGTTAGTTCGCAAAGGACGCGAGGTTATCGTCGAGAAGAGCAAATCTCGCGCGTTGGATGCGTGCCCTCAGAAGAGAGGTGTGTGCGTGCGTGTCTACACCACCACTCCCAAGAAGCCTAACTCGGCTATGCGTAAGGTAGCCCGTGTGAGACTTACCAATCAGAAAGAGGTCAACGCATACATCCCCGGCGAGGGCCACAACCTTCAGGAGCACTCCATCGTGCTTGTGCGCGGCGGTCGTGTGAAGGACCTTCCCGGTGTACGTTACCACATCCTTAGGGGCGCTTTGGATACAGCTGGCGTGGAGGGACGTACTCAGAGCCGTTCACTCTACGGAGCCAAGAGACCGAAGAAGTCAGCCGCTAAGAAGTAAACATTTTATTAATTTTTCCTAAAGTATCAAGAAATGAGAAAATCGAAGCCTAAAAAGAGGATTCTACTTCCTGATCCCAAGTATCATGAAGTTCTGGTCACACAGTTTGTGAACAACCTCATGCTCCAGGGTAAGAAGAGTATCGCGTATTCTATTTTTTACGACGCCATCGATATGGTGGGCGAGAAGATGAAAGATTCTGACAAGGCTCCTCTCGACATTTGGAAAAAAGCGTTGGAAAACATCACCCCTCAGGTGGAGGTAAAGAGCCGCAGGGTTGGTGGAGCGAACTTCCAAGTTCCGACCGAGGTGCGTCCGGAAAGAAAAGTCTCTCTCGCGATCAAGAATATGATAGTCTTCTCGCGCAAGCGTTCCGGTCACTCCATGGCGGAAAAGTTGGCCGCAGAAATTATGGCAGCCTATAACTGTGAAGGTGCTGCCTACAAGAGAAAAGAAGATATGCACAAGATGGCAGAGGCCAACAAGGCCTTCGCCCATTTCAGATTTTAGCGTTTAAAGATTAGCTGATGGCAAGGGATTTAAAATACACCAGAAATATCGGCATCATGGCCCATATCGATGCCGGAAAGACAACCACGTCGGAGAGAATCCTGTACTATACGGGAAAGACTCATAAGATAGGGGAGGTGCACGACGGAGCAGCTACCATGGACTGGATGGTCCAGGAGCAGGAAAGGGGTATAACCATTACTTCCGCTGCCACCACAGCCTTCTGGCATTACAACGGAGAGACCTATCAGATCAACCTGATAGACACTCCGGGCCACGTGGACTTTACAGTGGAGGTCGAGAGATCTCTGCGCGTACTTGACGGAACCGTTGCGACATTCTGTGCAGTAGGCCGCGTACAGCCTCAGTCTGAGACCGTATGGCGTCAGGCTGACAAGTATCATGTGCCGAAGATAGCATATGTCAATAAGATGGACCGCGTAGGAGCGGACTTCTTCGCAGTAGTGGAGGAGATACGTGAGAAGCTGGGCGCCAACCCTCTTCCCATCTGTATTCCCATCGGATCTGAGGACAAGTTCGCCGGTATCGTAGACCTGATAGCCATGAAGGCCATCTACTACGATCAGGACAGCAAGGAGCTCGTCAACTACGAGATAAAGGGTATTCCGGCGGATCTGGAGGCAGAGGCAGAGGAGTGGAGGAACAAACTGCTGGAGACTGTCGCCGAGTATGACGACCGTATCCTCCAGAAATTCTTCGATGATCCTGCCACCATTACCGAGGATGAGATTATCGCCGCTATCCGCAAGGCTACCATCGAGATGGCAGTCGTGCCTATGTGCTGCGGCTCCTCATTCAAGAATAAAGGTGTACAGTTCCTTCTGGATGCTGTCATGAGATATCTGCCTTCACCTCTGGATGTTCCCGAGGTAGAGGGTACCAATCCCGTGACTGACAAGCCGGAGGAGCGTCATCCCAATGCCAAGGAGCCTTTCTGTGCCCTCGTGTTCAAGATTGCCACAGACCCCTTCGTGGGCCGTCTGGCATTCCTTAGGGCTTATTCCGGAAGGCTGGACGCAGGTACGTACGTGCTCAATACCCGTTCCGGCAAGAAGGAGCGTGTGGCCCGTCTGTATCAGATGCATTCCAACAAGCAGAACCCCATCGACTTCGTTGAGGCAGGTGATATCTGCGCCGCAGTAGGCTTCAAGGAGCTCCGCACAGGTGATACCATCTGTGACGAGAATCATCCTATCGTTCTGGAATCCATGACCTTCCCTGATCCCGTGATCGGACTGGCAGTGGAGCCCAAGACACAGAAGGACCTCGACAAGCTGGGCATTGCCCTCGGCAAGCTCTCCGAGGAGGACCCGACCTTTACGGTACGTTCCGACCATGAGACCGGCCAGACCGTCATCAGCGGTATGGGTGAGCTTCACTTGGAGATTATCGTGGACCGTCTCAAACGCGAGTTCGGTGTGGAGATCAACCAGGGTGCGCCTCAGGTCAACTACAAGGAGGCCATCCGCTCTACCGTACAGCACCGTGAGGTCTTCAAGAAGCAGACCGGTGGTCGTGGTAAGTTCGCCGACATCATCGTCGAGATCGGACCTGCCGACGAGGGAGTCACAGGACTTCAGTTCATCGACCAGGTCAAGGGAGGAAACGTTCCCCGCGAGTACATACCCGCAGTGGAGAAGGGATTCAAGTCCGCAATGGCCAACGGTGTCCTGGCCGGATTCGAGGTCCCCTCACTCAAGGTCACTCTGCTCGACGGTTCGTTCCACCCCGTGGACTCCGATGCACTGTCCTTCGAGATCTGCGCCCGCATGGCATTCAGGCATGCCCTGCCCAAAGCTAATCCTATTCTTCTGGAACCTATCATGTCATTGGAGGTCGTTACCCCCGAGGAGTACATGGGAGATGTCATCGGTGACCTTAACAAGCGCCGTGGACAGATCACCAACATGGACTCTAAGGGCAACGCGAGGATCGTCAAGGCCAAAGTGCCCCTTGCAGAGCAGTTCGGCTATGTCACCATCCTCCGTACCATCACATCGGGACGTGCGACCAGTACTATGGAGTTCTCGCATTATGCCGAGCTGCCCGCCAACCTTGCCAAAGAGGTTATTGAAAAGGCCGGTGGAGCGCGCAAGTATGACGAGGATGAAGAATAACCAGATTAAAATTAAAAGCAATGAGCCAAAAAATAAGAATAAAACTGAAATCTTTCGATCATGCCCTCGTGGACAAGTCCGCGGACAAGATCGTGAAAACGGTGAAGGCTACCGGTGCTGTCGTGAATGGTCCTATACCTCTTCCTACAGACAAGAAGATATTCACCGTCAACCGCTCTACTTTCGTCAACAAGAAGTCCCGCGAGCAGTTCGAGCTTAACTCCTACCGTCGTCTCCTCGACATCTACAGCTCGACACCCAGCACAGTGGACGCTCTGATGAAGCTTGAGCTTCCCAGTGGAGTTGAAGTTGAAATCAAAGTTTGATAATTGGAAAAAATAACTATCTTTGCGTCTCTGATTCAAAGATAGTGATTAGGACCCGTAGCTCAGTCGGTTAGTAGCACCTGACTCATAATCAGGGGGTCGCTGGTTCAAGCCCAGCCGGGTCCACAGTCTTAAAGAGCCCAGAATGAAGCACTTGCAACGATTTGCGGGTGCTTTTTTCATGCCTTGACCTGTCTGTAATGTTATGCGCATCCATTTAAAGATACCTGCTTATAAGGAGACGTCTAAGTGCGTCCATTTAAAGAAAGATTATTTGCTTCCAGATAAAGTTGGCGTGAAAAGCATCGGTTTACAGATAAAAGCGTTATATTTGTCATAAAAGCCACGGAGTTATGAAGTCGAGTGAGATATTAAATGAGATAAAGCGGATAGCCAAGGAGGTTCTCCCGAAAGGAGGGCAGCTGATACTGTACGGCTCACGGGCGAGGAATGAGGCTGACGAGGACTCCGACTGGGATTTGCTGATACTTCTGGACAAACCGAAGATAGACAGACAAGACCGTGACGAGGTAGCCTATCCATTCCGTGCGTTGAGCTGGGAAGTCGGAGAACTGATAAGTCCTATTATCTACACAAAGGATAACTGGAGGAAGATGTCATTCACTCCATTTTACAAGAATGTTGAACAGGACGGAATAGTATTGGTATGAGACTACAGGATACAGAACGCCAGATAATGGTAAATCTGGAATATGAGAGGGCCTGCACATGTTTCAAACAGGCTGAGGGCAATGCTTCGATGGATTTTTGGGATGTCGTTGCCAATCGGCTTTACTATGCAGTATTCCATGCTGTATCCGCACTCCTTATAAAGGATGGATATAAAGTCGGAACGCATAAAGGAGCCATGCTGATGTTCGGGCAGCACTATGTAAAGACAGGCATATTTACTGCCGAGGATTCCAAACTGTATTCCAATCTACAGATGATGCGTGAGGAAAGTGATTACAACTGCGTCTATGTTACAACGCCAGAAGAAATGCAGCCGCTTTTTGAGCCAGTACGGGAGTTCATAGCCAAGGTCGGCAATCTGATAGAGGAGTAAACCTTAGTGAAAGATACTACCACCCTCCGGCAACAACTGGAGGGTTTCTTGTATACAGGCTAAGCCAAAATTGTTTTGGAGACACACATTCTTTAAATATATCCGTTATAGACCCTCCAGACCCACAACTGACTAATATTTAGGTGCAATACACCACAATTTGAGTGCTGTTTGTAGAAAACTTTCGTATCTGCAACTCTAACTCAGGTGGCCGAGTATCACCGGAATCGGTGGCCGACTATCTCCCGGAATAAGCAGTTTAAATACAATCAGGACAAGCAGACCAATTGGATTTATATCAAGTAAAAACACCTACGACACAATTCCATGAGGGGTATATAAAAAGAAAAATCGTGAAAAAACAGCGCAGGTGT
>DVHR01000075.1 GCA_018711925.1 Candidatus Coprenecus pullicola | reverse complement strand
AAGGCACTGGACATACTGGAACGCTACAAGGATCTGGAGAACGCCCTGCTCCCCCGGTTCTCGCACTTCGGCTACAACAAGAAGATAAAGGAGATACTCAAGTATGTGGGCATCGACCGCAAGGTCATAGTCCTCGACCCCAAGACAAGGGAGGACGTGGCAAGACCCTTGTATGAGGTGGCATCTACCCATACGGCACGCAAGACCTTCATCGGCAATCTCTACAGGCAGGTCAAGGACCCGAACCTGATAGCCTCTATGTCGGGACATTCGGAAGGAAGCCGGGCCTTCGCACGGTACCGCAAAATTGACGACGAGATGAAGAAGGAGCTGGTAAACCTTTTAGACTGATAATTTCCCTGTTTCCCCTCCACAGACAATGCAATATGAATATGGACGAGCAGAAATTGACATACGAACAGTTCAAGGCTGACATCCTCCAGTGGAAGGACGCGCACAGGGAAGAATACCGCCGCTTCGCGAAAATGATGGTGGACGGGAACGAGGTGCAGTACCTTGCCGTATGCCGTGCCATATTCAGACAACTGCCCGGCATCAAAAAGGAATGGCAGATGTCATGGTGTGACGACAGCACGGACGGCTTTAGAAACATAGACCTCCATTTCAAGGAGAACGCGGTGCCGGGGAAGATCGTGGAACTTTACAGGAAACAGAGGGAAGAAGACACAGCCCCGCCTCCGACCACATTCTGGGGCAGGATGAAATACATTTTCAGACAGAGCCTGAGAAAACGCTGCGTGACCTTGTCCGCCCCTCTTGTATTGAGCTGGCTGTATTACGGCAAGAGCTTCGAGGCCATGGTGGACATGGTCAGCAGGCAGGCCGGGCATCCCAAGGCAGGGAACGCCGAGAGGATGGGCTGTTCCATTGTCGTCAGGCAGATTATCGAGGTGTCCATAAAGAACGGCTTCCGCACGCAGGAGGACTGGAACAGACACTTCGCCATGAAGGACGCGATTGAGAAAGGCGGCATCGGCGAATGGGCTTTGCAGTCCGTAAAGGACAAGATGGGCGGTAATGATACCGGAAGCATTCAGACAAGCACAACGGGATCCGGTATCGGCACGGCACCGCAAGCGTTGCGGACGGCAGGAAAGAAAAAGATACAGGAGCGACCACTTGCGGATTATCTCAAGTGCGGAAATAAAGAAGCGGTTATACAATGTATCCGCCGTTTCGTTTCCATAAACACGAGTGCCGTCCATCAGGCACTCCCGTTCTATGTGCTGAAAGACCTGCGGCTGGTGGCCGGAATGCACGCCGCGAAGGAGTACAGCGTGGGGATGGCATTGCAGTTTCCCGACCTGCCATCGCTGAAAAGCGAAAGCGCCATACGGCAGGCGGTCGGCTTCCTGAAGGCGGCAAAGCATGTCATCAAGGACGGGAAAGACCAGATGGCACCTCTTATCGAGAGTGACGAGAACCGGGAACTGTACCGGACACTGGCAGCGGAAATCAGAGAAATCGCTGCCGATGATGAAGCGGAAACTGCGGCCGGATAGGGTAAAACGAGCCGTTTTACATGGTCATGCAGACTTGAATGGTCATGACAATTTAAGACAAGGCATTATATATCAATCTGTTTCAATTCCAATATACTTTTGCACCGTCAATCCTTTTCCCGAGGGTCGGCGGTGCTTCTCTTTTATACGCCATCGAAAGGGAGGCATCAGGGAACTTTTGAAGATGGTCATCACAAAATTCAAAACTGATATTTATGATTACCATAGAAAGTCTGGTTGAGCAGGGCGCGAACGTGAAACTGGAAGTCACGCCAGCCGACCTTAAGATGTTTGCCGAGGCCATCGTGCAGCGCACGATGGCGGCCCGGCAGGAAGAACTGAATGCGGAGATGCGGCGTGTGGCGGAAGAGACATGGCTCAACACAAGACAGGTGCGTGAGCTGCTGAACGTGTGCGAGGGGACGCTCAACCTGTGGGCGAAGCGCGGCTACCTCGTCCCCGTCAAGGTGGGCAACAAGAACATGTATGCCAGATCGGATGTCCGCCGTGTGCAGACGGGAGGCAAGTCCGAGAGTGTGACATCCTATTGCAAGAAGAAAAATGGCTGACATGACAAACACCCGACTTGAACTGTGCAACATGATCCGCATGGAGGCGGAGCATATCAGTGATACAGGCTTCCCTCTGGATGTCTTTCCGCAGGCCGTGCAGTCCGTCATACTCGACATGGACCGGTACGAGAACTACAAGACCGAGTTCATCGCGACGGCCATGCTGTCGGCGGTATCGGCCGCATTGGGAGGCACCTACCGTATCCGCATCAAAGGCGAGTGGCAGAGCAACGCCGCCCTCTACATCATCCTCGTGGGCAGGCCGGGACTGGGCAAGACACCGCCGCTGGAGGCGGCATACCGCCCCATACGGAAGCACGACTACGCCCTGTTCAGGGCGTATGAGTCGGAACTGGAGGCATGGAAGGCCGCCGGGGAGAGCGGTAGGAAGCCCGTACTGCGACGCACCGTCGTTTCCGACTTCACTCCGGAATCGCTACTGCTGACACATAACAGCAATCCCCGCAGCGTGGTCATTCTGGTGGACGAGATAATGGGCATGTTCAACTCCGCCAACCGCTACACCAACGGGCAACTCATAGAGCAGCTGCTCACGGCATGGAGCGGCGGGGCACTGGATGTGACAAGGGTCAGCAACACTATACCTGTGCATATTGAACAGCCGTGCATCAACATCATCGGGACCACGCAGACCAAGCGTGTGCATGAACTGCTGACGAAAGGCTTCGAGGAAAACGGCCTGCTCGACCGCATCCTGTTCGTGCTTCCCAAGTCCCGTGAAGTGCCAAAATGGACCGATTGGGATGATGGCGGGGAGGACAGGGCTTCCATGGCGGCGGCACGATGGGAACAGATACTTGGCAAGGTACTCGCCTTGGACTATGACACGGGAGAGGAAGAAAGGATGCCCCATGTGCTGTCTATGGACAGGGAGGCAAGGGAATATTTCTTCTCTTGGTGGAACAGGAAAGTGGAACGCATCAACCGGATAGAGGACGACGCCCAAGTGGAGAGTCGCGAGATGAAGCATCCGGCGCAAGTGGCACGGCTGGCCCTGCTCATGCAGGTGTTGCGGTATGCCATCAACGAGAGCCATCTACAGTTTGTGGATCTGGCTTCCGTCAAAGCCGCCATCCGGCTGAACGGTTATTTCGAGGACTCGTACCGCCGCATCCGTTCATTCGTGGCAGAGGACATGTGCGAGGAACCGCCCAAGGTACTGCTGTCATTGCTGCCGGACACGTTCGACACGAAAACGGCCATCGCCACAGGCAGGGAACAGCAGAATGTCAGCGAGCGCACGGTGATGAACTACCTCAAGGAGCTTTGCAGGAGCAGGCTGCTGCGGAAGTCCAAGGCCGGGCATTACGAGAAAATCATATATGATAAATCTATAAAATTTAATATGACAGACAATGAACCGTCACCCCCAGACTGCAACGGATGACCCCCTCGTTGCAGCCTGCAGTCTTTGCAGTTTTGCAGTTTCAGGGTTCTAAAAACAGGTATTTCCTGCAAGACTGCAGGAACTGCAAACTGCAAATGACGGTTTCCACTTGCAGGAATCCACAAAAGAGAGCATCATGACCGAATACAGATTCCATCTTCAGAAATACCGTCCGGGCAGCAAGACCGTCTGTCCGGAGTGCGGCAGGAAAGCCTGCTTCACCCGTTATATCGACGAGGCGGGAGAGATTTCCTTCCCTGACAGCGTAGGCATGTGCGACCATATCAACAGTTGCGGTTACCACTACACACCGAAAGAATACTTCCGGGACAATCCGGCTGTCAAAGAAAGATTGAATGGGCAGGAAAGGTTTGGCGGCACACCGATAGCTGCAAGACCGCCAGCAAGAGCATTGCCCGAACAGAAACCACGGATTTCTTTTCTTCCCTCTGATTGGGTGGAGCAGTCCATGCGCAGGTACGACATCAACCCCTTGTACCGATACTTTACCAAAGTGATGGGCAAGGAGAATGTGGACAAGCTATTCAGCCTATACAGGGTCGGTACCTCAAGGAGGTGGGGCGGTGCGACCGTATTCTGGCAGATAGACCGGAACAGCAACGTGCGTGCGGGCAAGATCATGGGCTACGATGCCGTAACCGGACACCGTATTAAGGAGCCTTTTAACCAAGTCAGCTGGGTGCATTCCGTGAGGAAGGTGCAGGATTTCAGGATGAAGCAGTGCCTGTTCGGAGAACATCTGCTGTCGGACAACTCCGCCGTAATGTCTGCCAAACCTGTAGCCATTGTCGAGAGCGAGAAGACGGCACTGGTCGCCGCCCATTTCATCCCCGACTTCATCTGGCTTGCCACCGGAGGGATACACGGGTGCTTCAACGGCGAAGCGGTGCAGGCATTGGACGGACGGGAGGTGATTCTTTTCCCCGACCTTAAGGCAACGGAAGAATGGCGGCGATGGCTGCCGCTGCTGAAATCCATATGCAGGCGTGCCACATGTTCCGACCTGCTGGAAAGGATCGCGACCAATGAACAGCGCAGTCAGGGACTGGACATTGCCGACTTCCTGCTGATGGAGGACACGCCGCAGATGATTCTTGCGAGGATGATAGAACGCAACCCCGTACTGCAGACCTTCATCGACACCTTCGGCCTCGAACTGGTGGATGCAGGGAGGGTGGAATGACGGAAAGGTATCGGACAGCTTGCTGTCCCATGAAAAAGGGGTTGTAAAATCCCGTAGCATATTAGGGCATTTTCACCGCCTCCGCTCCGCTTCCGGCAGTCAAAAAGCCCATAGGCCGAGGGATGTCCCTCCGACTTCAAATATATGCCTCCGGTAATAGGACGGGATTTTACAACAGAAATTATAATCATAAAACGAACGGATATGAGTAATACACAATACGCGGTCTGCCACCTGCAGCGTGGCAGCGGTAATGACTCTGGTATGTCATGCCATATAGAAAGAAAGGATGCCAAGGGGAAGAAATATGTCCCGGACAATGCCGATGCTGGCCGGACACATCTCAACCGGGAACTGGTCAAGTTTCCCGATGGCGTGTCCAGCCGCACCGAGGCGATACAGCACCGCATCAATACCGCCGGACTGCGCCGAAAGGTCGGCAAAAACCAGACAAAAGCCATCCGTATCATCCTGACCGGGACACATGAACAGATGATGAAGATTGCCAATGGCGGCAGACTGGACTGTTGGATTGATGCCAACCTCAAATGGCTAAGGGATACATTCGGGAATGAGAACCTTGTATCGTGCGTGCTGCACATGGACGAGAAGACTCCCCACCTGCACGCCACCATCGTTCCCATTGTGACCGGGGAGCGAGTCCGCAGGAAACGTGAGGGTGAGAAGAAGTATGAAACGAAATCCGGTCCCCGGCTGTCGGCGGATGATGTGATGCGACGTACGCGGCTGCACGAATACCAGAACAGCTATGCTGCGGCCATGAAACCGTTCGGGCTGCAGCGGGGCATTGTCGGCTCCACCGCCAAACATCAGGCAAATTCGGATTATTACAGGCAGCAGGTCATCCGTTATGAGGAGGACATAGCCAAGTTGCAGGCAGATGTGGAGAAGGCGCAGGAGGGCAGGAACACCATCCTCTCGTGGTTCGGCAAGGGAGACCTTGCCAAAGCGAAAAAGGAACTATCGGACAAGGATGAGAAGATTGCCGAACTCAATAAACAGATTAAGGCTCTTCAGGCAGAAAAGGCACGGTTGCAGGAGCAACATAAATCAGGAATCGAAAAGCTGCGGAACGGCTACCAGAAAGAGATAGACGCAGCCATCCGCAGGGCGGAAACCGCCGAGCGGCAGTCAGAAGAGAAAGATGCCGTCATAGACAGGCAGCGAAAACAGATAGGCCTGCTTGACCGTAAGGCAAACCCTCAGCGTTATAGCCTCTCATCCGGTGCCGAGCTTGTCCGAATCAACGTGTCCAACTACCGGAACCCGTCGCTCCACATCTGGACACGGGTCGGCGAGGAGCTTTTTGAGGACACCAAATTCCAGATAGACTATGATGTGGCCCAAAGACATTTTAACGGCCAGATCACGGACGAGGAATTTGCCAACGCCGTATTCGAGCCGCAGGAACAGGTAAGCGTGAAGCAGGCCGAGCTGTTGGGCGCTGCTTTCACTCTTGCCGCCGGTGGACAGGCAGAGGTTCATGTCGGCACCAGTGGTGGAGGGGTGTCTTCGGAACTTCCGTGGAATGATAAGAAATCCAAAGGATTGAAACGATAAAGCTATCAATTCAATAGATAGATTAGCAGAAAAATATCTACTTTTGTATTGGATATAAAAATATAACGATGAAATTATCAAAATTATATAGTAAGTCACTTTGGAAAGACAGTTTTTTGTACGCAGTTAGTTTCATTGCTGCTATAGAAACTATTTGTGCTATCGCTAATTTTAGCATTACAGATATTTGCAATATACAGAAGTGGTGGGAGAAAGGCTTGGTTATTGTGGGTGTATTTTTATTATTTTGGCTTATAATATCTGTAGTAAAGGCATTCAGAGCAGACCATTCAATCACTTTAAAAATAAAAGGAATCAATGTTAAAATTGAAGAAGGGGATATATTTGAGTCAACAGATTGGAAATTAATCCCTTTTAATGAATTTTTTGATACCACTGTAGATGATGTCGTTATTGCTCGGAACTCGTTGAATGGAAAATTCATAGAAAGATTACAAGATATTGATGATTTGAAGCGACAAATTAACGAAGCAGAAGACATACCTGGAATGAAAAGAAAAACAAAAGCAGGTAAAATTTGTTATCCACTTGGACGAATCATTGTATATCAAGATTATTTGTTATTGGCATTTTCTCATTTTGAGAATAATCAGGCTAAACTATCTCATAACGATTACGAAATTTGTCTTAGGGCGATGTGGAATGAAATAAGCAGAGTATATGCTAATAAACCTATTGCTATACCGTTACTTGGGGGAGGAATAACACGCATTACAGATAAGAATGAATTTAATTTGCTTCGTTGCATTCTTTGTACGCTTAAAACATCGAATGCTACAATATATCAACCGATAACAATTGTATTGACACGAGAAACTATTGATAAAATTAATTTGTATGATATTAAAAAAATATTTTAATCATGTATTACAG